>NZ_JBFTLD010000193.1:0-12741 GCF_056396265.1 Allobosea sp. 05T422_2
TCGTCGTACTGGGCAATTTCTCCAGGATCGCGCGAGACGAGGTTTTCTGGATCTCGCTGGGCCAATCCTTCATCTGGATCACTGGCGTTGTCGGACTGCAATTCCTGCTCGGGCTCGCGGCCGCCCTGCTGCTCAACCAGAGCTTCTGGTGGCGCGGACTGGCGCGCGCGCTCGTCATCATTCCCTGGGCGCTGCCAAGCGTCATCATCGGGTTGATGTGGACCTGGATGTACGACTTCAATCTCGGCGTCATCAACGACATCGCGATGCGGCTCGGCCTGATCGCAGCGCCGATCGCCTGGCTGGCCCGGCCCGATACCGCACTCTACGCCATCATGCTGGCGCTGATCTGGCAGGGCTTCCCCTTCTTCGCCGTCACCATTCTGGCCGGCCTGCAGACAGTGCCGGCCGAACTCTATGAGGCAGCCGAGATCGACGGCGCCACCGCCCGACAGCAGCTCTTCTACGTCACCCTGCCCTCGATCGCCGATGTCATCGCAACCGCACTTCTGCTGCGCACGATCTGGGTGGCGAATTCGCTCGACGTCATCCTGGTCATGACCGGCGGCGGACCAGGCTACGCCACCCATACCCTGCCGCTCTACGCCTTCCTGCGCGCGTCGAGCAGCATGGAATTCGGCTATGGCGCGGCGCTGGCATTGATCCTCACGGCGATGCTGCTGGGTGTGGTCTATCTCTATGTCAGGCGGGCGGCCCGGGGCATCGAGACATGATCGAACGACGCACCCGAATCCGGCGGATTCTGGAGGTGGAGCTTCCCGTCCTCCTCATCGTCCTGTTCGCGCTCGGCCCCTATGTCTGGATGATCCTGACCTCGCTGAAGCCGCAGGCGGAGCTTTCCGCCTGGCCGCTCCACTACTGGCCACGAGAGGCGACACTCGAGCATTACCGCGATCTGATCGCCCGCACGAGCTTTGCCGGCAGCCTGGGCAACAGCCTGATCATTGCAGTCGGCGCCAGCGTACTTGGCCTCGGCGTCAGCATCCCCGCGGCCTATGCCTTCTCGCGCTTCCGCTTCTCCGGACGCAGGGGCCTTCTGACCGGCTTCCTCGTCATCAACATGTTCCCGGTCGTGCTGCTCATCATCCCGCTCTTCCTGATGATGCGCCGGCTCGGGCTGATCGACACCTATCTCGGCGTCATTCTCGGTCATTCGACCTTCTCGATTCCCTTCGCGATCTGGATGCTGACGAGCTATTTCAATGCGATCCCCAAGGATCTCGACGAAGCGGCGATGATCGACGGCGCCAGCCGCCTGCAGACCATCCGCCTCATCATCCTGCCCCTGTTGATGCCCGGCGTCGTCACGGCCGGCATCTACATCTTCATCACCTCCTGGAACGAATACCTCTTCGCGATGATGCTCTCGGGCCAGGCGGTGCGCACCGTCACGGTCGCGCTCCAGCTCTTCATCGGCGAGTTCACCATCCAGTGGGGCCTTCTCACGRCCGGCGGCACGCTGATCGCGCTGCCGGTCACCTTCCTCTTCCTTCTGGTGCAAAGGCGGCTCGTGGGCGGGCTCACAGCCGGTGCGGTGAAATCATGACGACAAATCCGATCGGGGTCATCTCGATGTTCTATGCGCGGCCGTTCACGCGCGAGCATTTCGGCTGCTTCCAGCGGATGAAACGGGCCGGAGCCGATGTCGTCGAGTTGCTGGTACCGGAGCCGGGTGAACTCGATCTGGGCGAGACCCGCGCCGCCATCGCCGATGCCGGCCTCTCCTGCGTGCTCGCTGCCCGGGTCAACCTCAACCGCGACCTCGCCAGCGCCGATGCCGGCGCCCACCACGCGGGCGTCACCTATCTCGAAACATGCGTCGATGTGGCCGCAGCCCTCGGCGCAGCCATCGTCGGGGGGCCGCTCTATGGCGCCCCTCTCGTCTTCGCAGGCCGAGCTCCCTCCCCCGTCGACGACGAAGAGCGCAAGCGCCGCATCGATGCGATCGTCGTCGGCCTCTCGCAGGCTGGGAAGCGCGCCGCCGACGCCGGCATCCAGTTCGGCGTCGAGCCGCTCAACCGCTTCGAGACCGATATCTGCAACACGACCCGTCACGCGCTCGAAATCGTCGAGCGCGTGAACAATCCCACCGTCGGCGTGATGCTCGATACCTTCCACATGAACATGGAGGAGTTCGATCTGACCGATGCCATCCGGCAGGCAGGATCGAAACTCCTGCATTTCCAGGCCAACGAGAACAATCGCGGCTTCGTCGGCTCCGGCCATATCGACTGGCCGGCGATCGCCCGTGCACTCCGCGACGTCGCCTATCGCGGGCCGATCGTGCTCGAACCGTTCCGACGCCGCGACGAGCGAGCCGGCACTCCCCTGGCCCAGTGGCGTGCGCCCACGGAGAACGAGGACGAACCGCTGGCCGCCAGCATCGCCTTCCTGAAGGCTGCACTCGCATTCGCCGGGAGGACGGCATGACCGGTTCAAGGACAGGCGCGCTTCGGGTCGGCTGGATCGGCTGCGGCGTCCATGCCAACGAGATGCTGCTGCCGCAGCTGACGCGGCATGATGTCGAGATCACTGCGCTCTGCGACACGGATGAGGCGCGGCTGAATACGACCGCCCGGCGCTACGGCGTCCCCGAAACTGGTCGCCTGCGCGACTGGCGCAGCTTCTTGTCCCGTGGCGATCTCGACGCGGTCGGTMTCGCGGTCGGTCCTGCCCTGCATCACGAGATTGGATTGGCAGCGATCGCGCGCGGCTTGCCGCTCTTCATCGAGAAGCCGCCGGCGCCGACGGCGCGACAAGCGGCCGAACTGGCCGAAGCCGCTGCGAGCCGCAAGGTGCCGGTCGTGCTCGGCTTCATGAAGCGCTATTCGACGGCCAACCGCATTGCCGCCAACGTCATCCGCGCGACGGAGTTCGGCGCAACGGCGAGTTTTCTCGGCGAGTACATGACCGCGCCGACCTATTTCGCCGGGGATCCGGATTATTCCGGCTTTTACCTGCATCATTGCGTGCATTATTTCGACCTCGTGCCGCACCTGATGGGCGAAGTCGCKAGCGTGAGCGCGAGGCGGCACGAACTGGCGCCGGGCAAGCTGCTGCTCCATGTCGATTTCCGCTTTGCCAATGGCGGCATCGGCACCCTGGTCTTGGGCACGCATCAGTCGCGCGGAACGCCGATGGAATGGTGGCAGGTGATGGGCGACCATACCCGCGTCGAGGTCCGCAATGTCCATGAAGTGCGCTATTTCAGAGCGCCCCCCTTCAAGGTCTCACGGGCCGAGGCCAGCCTGATCGATGGCGAAGACACCTTGGTCTGGGAGCCGAATCTGACGGCCGCCGCCAACGAGGACCACAAGGGCTATCACGCGCTTCTCGGCGACTTCGTTCGAGCGGCACGCGGCGAGCCGACGACCGCACCGAACGCGGCCGATGGCGCTGCCGCCATGGCGCTGCTCGAACAGGTAGTCGCCGAGCGTTGAGTCTGCTTGCGCCCCCTTCGGGACGCTGCGCCTCTGCGCCTGGGAGCCTGCTAGGGGGCGAGGAGCGGCCGGATGCTGGATAGGTTCTCGATCGTATGGCCGAGATGCTGCCGCAGCCTCTCGGCCGCCTCCTCCTGGCGGCCGGCGGCCAGGCTATCGAGAATGGCGAGATGCTCTTCGCATTGCCTCCGATAGCGTTTGCGGTCGAGCATCGAACGATAGGACAGCAGCCGGCGGATGCGGTTGATCCGTCGGATCGTCTCCAGAAAGAACGGATTTCCGGAGCCGGCGACGATCGTCTCGTGGAAGCGGACACCGCGTTCGTGGAGCGCGTCCGCGCTGTCTGTCTCGATCGCCCCGTCGAGGAGCCTCCGCTCGGCAGCCCTGCAAGCAGCAATGCTCTCGGGCGCAAGATGATAGCCGGGTTCGAGCAAGGCGGCAGGCTCCAGCGCCAGCCGCAGACGGTAGGTCTGCTCGAGGCTCTCCGGGGTGGTGAGAACCGGCGTGAAGCTCCAGCCATAGCCGGCGCGGCGCTCGGCCCAGCCCTCCTGGCTGATCCGCGTCAGGACTGCATTGAGTTCGGCACGGGTCAGTCCGTAGCTGTCCCTGAGATCGGACTCGGTGACGTGTTCGGACAACCGGCCGCGCAGATGGTCATCGGCGATGCGGAAATAGGCCTTCGTCACGCCGTCCGGCTCGGCGAGGCCAAGGGCTTCGCCGGAGGGAGGCGTCCCCTGAGCGACGAAATAGCCGCGATTGTGCTCGTGGCTCAGGACGCCCTTGTCGGCAAGCAGTTGCAAGGCCTGACCGACGGGAAAGCGCGACACGCCGAAACGCGTCGCGATATCCTGTGAGCGTAGATGTGTCCCGGCACCCAGATGCCCCTCTCGGATCTGATCGAGAATCCGAGCTGCGAGCGGGATCGCCAGGTCTCGTCTCCCACTGCCTGCCATCGTCCCAGCCCTGCCGGCGCGAGCGCGCCGACAGTGGCTCTAGGTGATGACACGGCTCGCAGGCAAGGTGCCTATTTCACCAGACCAATCGTGCGCAGGATGTCGCCGACCCGAATCTGCTCTTCCCTGAGGAAGGCTGCGAACGCCTCCCCCGCAAGATAATAGTCGTCCCAGCCGCGCGCCTTCAGCAGCGCTTTCCACTCGCCGCTCGCAACCATCGTATCGAAGAGCTTGGTCAACTGAGCCCTCTGTTCGGCGCTGATGCCCGGCGCGGCCATGACCGCCCGCCAGTTGACCACCTCGACATCGTAGCCGAGCTCCTTCAGCGTCGGCACATCGACGCCGTCAAGCCGCTTGCCCGAGGAAATGGCCAGCGCGCGCAGCTTGCCGGCCTTGATCTGGCCCTCGAGTTCGCCATAGCCGGAAACGCCGGCCGTGACACGGCCTCCGAGCATGGCCGCGAGCGCCTCCCCGCCACCGGAGAATGCGACATAGTTGACCTTGCCGGCATCAGCGCCGGCCACCTTCGTCACGAGCGCAGCAAGGATATGGTCGGCGCCTCCCGCCGATCCGCCGGCCCAGGTCACCCGGGCGACGTCGGCTGTGATCGCGGCGAGGAAGTCCTTCATCGTCTTGTGTGGAGAGGTCTCGGGAACGACGATGACCAGCGGATCGCCGGTGAGACGCGCAAGCGGCGTCACCTGGTCCAGCGTGACCGGCGACTTGTTGGTCAGGATCGCCCCGACCATGGTGATGCCGTTGACCAGGAGCTGGTTCGGATCGCCCTTGGCACCGTTGATGAACTGGGCAAGCCCGATCGTGCCGCCGGCCCCGGTGACATTCGTGACCTGGACGCCGCGGACCGCCTTCGTTTCGGTCAGCACCTGCTGGATCGAGCGGGCGGCGCCATCCCAACCACCGCCTGGCCCGGCGGGTGCGATGATCTTGAGTTCCTGCGGCGGCGTCTGGGCCGTCGCCAGTTCTGGCGTCATCGCCATCGCGGCAAGCAGGCCCGTTGCGAAAATTCTGCCGATGGTCATCTCGATCCTCCCCGATCGTGTTGGATTGGGCGCGTTTGCGCCGGTTACGCCCGCGCTTGGCCGGGCAACTCTTCGCCGCTGACGGTGAAGGACGTGGCGGGTGCCGTCAGGTGGCGCCCGAGGATCAACGGAATGATGCCGCCGGCGCGCAGCGTCGCGCATTCGAGCGCGGTCTCGACTGCGGCGCGCAGGAAGAGTGGTTGGGTACGCCCGGCCTTGCGATGGAGCCTTGCCGGAACCTTGCAGCGCGGAAGGATGGCGTGCGGCATGGCTTCGATCTCGATCATGTCGCCTGGCGMAAGCGCCAGCGCTTCCACGCCCTCCCCGGCCGCGAGCGACAGCGGCAGAATGCCCATCCCGATCAGGTTGGACCGGTGGATGCGCTCGAAACTCTCGGCCAGAACGGCCGCGACACCGAGCAGGCCGAGACCCTTGGCCGCCCAGTCGCGCGATGAACCGGTGCCGTACCGCTCACCCGCGACGACGACCATCGCCTTTCCTGACTGGCGATAGCGCTCGGCCACCCGCCAGAGCGGCAGGGTCTCGCCACTCGGAACATGGATGGTCGAGCCGGGCGCGATGCGCGGCGCGAGACGGTTGACCACCGTGCGATTGGTAAAGAGGCCACGCAGCATGACCTCCCAATTGCCGCGCCGCGAGGCATAGACGTTGAGGTCCTGGGCATCTTCGCCCTGTGCGATCAGCCATTGCGCGGCCTCGCTCTCGGACGGGATCTGGCCTGCGGGCGAAATATGATCGGTCGTGATGTCGTCACCGAGCACAATCAGGGGGTGGGCGCTGTAATGGCCGAGCCGGGCTGGCTGATCTGCGCGGGCAAAGGGTGGCGGGCGCAGATAGGTCGATGACGGATCCCAGGGGAAACCCGCACTCGCCGGAGCATCGAGTTCCTTCCAGCTCCTGCTCGCAGAGGCCTGCGCAAAGGCTTCAGCGAAATCGACGGGATCAAGCGCTCGCGCAAAGGCGGAATCGATCTCGGCCCCGCTCGGCCAGAGTGCTGCCAGGTCGACAGGGGTTCCGTCGGCCGTGGTCGCGAGAGTGCCCTTGGTGATGTCGCGATCGGCATCTCCCGCCAGCGCATAGGCGACGACCAGCGCTGGAGAGGCCAGGAAGCCGGCATCGATCTGGCCATGGACGCGGCCGGGAAAGTTGCGGTTGCCGGACAGGACAGCAACAGGAAGGACCGTGCCCGCGCGCGCGGCTTCATCCATTGCAGGACGAAGTGGGCCGGAATTCCCGATGCAGGTTGTGCAGCCATAACCAACGATTCCGAAGCCAAGCGCTTCGAGATCCTCGAGCAGGCCGGCACGCCGAAGATAGCGCTCGGCCGAGGGTGAACCGGGGGCGAGTGATGTCTTGACCCAGGCGGGGGGGGGGAGGCCGAGCTGGCGTGCCTTGCGCGCCACCAGGCCAGCGGCCACCAGCAACCGCGGATCTGACGTATTGGTGCAGCTTGTGATCGCGGCAATCGCGACGGGAAAGCGGGGCAATCCGGCCGCGGGCGCGGGCGTCTTCGCCTGCGGCATCGCCTCGAGCGCGGGAACCACCTCATCCGGCGCGACCAGATCCTGCGGCCGTCGGGGGCCGGCGAGGCTGATCGAGATCGCCGCCAGATCGATCTCGACGATCTCAGTAAAGCGTGGTTGCGCCTGCGGGTCGAACCACAGCGCCTGAGACCGAGCGTAATCAGAGACGAACGCGATATGATCGGGTTTGCGCCCCGTCTGAGCGAGATAGGCCAGCGTCGCTTCATCGATCGGAAAATATCCGGTCGAGGCACCGAATTCCGGCGCCATATTGGCGATGACAGCGCGCTCACCTCCCGACAGCGTCGCGGCTCCTGGCCCGAAGAACTCGACGAATGCGCCGGCGACGCCCTGCGCACGCAGCCGTTGCGTCACGGTCAGCGCAAGATCCGTGGCACTGACGCCTTCACGCAGGCGGTTGATCAGGCGCACGCCGATCACCTCGGGGATGCGCATCATCACCGGCATGCCGAACATCACGCTCTCGGCCTCGAGCCCGCCAACGCCCCAGCCGAGGACACCGATGCCATTGATCATCGGAGTGTGGCTATCGGTGCCGATCAGTGTGTCCGGGACGGCCCAGACCCGACCGTCGACGGTTTGGGTGGTCACGACCGTCGCGAGTTGCTCCAGATTGATCGTGTGCATGATGCCGGTGCCGGGCGGATGCACCCGGACGCCGTCAAKGGCCAGCGTGGACCATTTGAGAAAGCGATAGCGCTCGCCGTTTCGCTTGTATTCCCGTTCGAGATTGACGCGCATCGCGTCCGGCGACGCCGAAAGATCGACGCCCAGCGAATGGTCGACCGAGACGTCGAGCGACAGGACCGGGCTGAGCCGCTTGGGATCACCGCCGCCTTCGGCGATCGAGTCGCGCATGGCGGCGACATCGACCAGCGCAGGCGTGCATGTCGTGTCATGCATGAGAACACGACCTGGCTGAAAGGCGATCTCGCCATCCGAGCGTCCGCCCGCGAGCCAGCCGCGAATGCCCTGCAATGCGGCATTGCGCTCGTCCGCTCCCATGGGCTGGCGAACGACGTTCTCGGCGAGAATGCGCAGGACATGCGGCAGGCGCAGGAGGTCGGTCCCCAGCGTCGCCTGCAAGTCCGCAACTACATAGTCACGGCCGGCAAGGCGGCTTGTCCTGGAAATCGAGGATGGGTTTGGAATCATACCTCATGATGCATATTAACGACTATAAATGCAATGTCACCGATGGTGCCTCGACCTTCCCTGAACGCCCTGGCATTGCGGGCGCTGCTACGGACGCAACAGCCATAGATTATCGCCGGGTCGCTGGCGGTGACGGCCTTGCGGGTACAGCGGCAATCGCCGCCACCGTTTCCGTGCCGGACGCATCAGGCGCCCCGTGAAGCCATCGCTTCCTCACGGGGCGCTCGGACATCGGTCCCGGACAGATCAGGCAAGCTGAACCAAGGGTCCGGGATCGCTGAAAGGCGGAAGGCGACAGCCGGAGAATTGATCTGTGCTGGGATCCCRCTCGGGCAGGATCACTTCTTGCAGGCCACGAGGCAGAGCAACTGGAACAGAACCTGCGCCGCCACTTGCGCGGTATTGGTGGTTGGATCGTATTGTGGAGCGACTTCGACGACATCGCCGCCGATGATGTCGACGCCTGCGACGCCACGCAGGATCTCCAGCACTTCGCGCGGCAAGAGCCCTCCAACTTCGGGGGTGCCAGTACCAGGGGCGAAGCCCGGGTCCAGGCTGTCGACGTCGAAGGAGACATAGACGGGTCCGGAACCGACGACGGCCTTGGCCTTCTCGATTACCGCCTGCAGCCCCATGGTCCCGACCTCCTCGGCATGGATCACGGTCATTCCGGAATCGAAGGAGAACTCCCAGAGATATTCGCCGCCGCCCCGAATACCGATCTGGATCGTCCGTGTGGGATCGAGCACGCCGGCCAGGACCGCCTCCCGGAACGGGCCACCGTGATGGAATTTCGAGCCTTCATAGGGCCCGGCGGTGTCGCAATGCGCGTCGATGTGGATCATGCCGACCGGGCGCTTGGCGCCCAGTCCCTTCAGGATCGAGCCGGTGATCGAATGATCGCCGCCAACCGAGAGCGGAATCGTCGCGGTTTCGCCGATCATGCGATAGCAGGCTTCGATGTCTGCATGGCAATCAGCCAGACTGTAGCGACTGCTGAGCGCGATATCTCCGACATCGGCKACGCGTAATCTGCCGAGCGGCGCAACGCGCAGCACATGCTCATACGGTCCGATGCGCTCGACGGCGCGGACAGCGCGGGGCCCAAGCCGGGCGCCGGCACGGTTGGTCACGCCCAGATCCATCGGCACGCCGATCAATGCTACGTCGAGCCCGGCCAGTTTTTCAGCCGAGAGCCCGTCCGCCAGAAAGGGAGCGTCGAGGAAAGTTGCCGGATCGGCAAACGGCCATTTGCGCCGGTCCGCGCCCTGAAAAATAGTGTCCGCGACGGCCTTGAAATGAGGATCGTACATCTCGCCACCGCCGGCCGAAGCGTAGCGCTGGCGCAAGCGGTCGAGGGCGGCATTGTCGAAGGGCATGGCAACCTGCAGGGAATGATGCGGAAGCCCGGAAGGCTGGCAAAAGAACGAGGCTGCCGGAACGGCGAAAAGGCACGCGGCCCTATAAGCGAAACTGAATAGCGCCCCCTTTGCCTCCTCCCGGCGGCGGGCGGACGACGCTCGGGTCAGGCGGCTGCAGGCCAGCCGGTATGGCTGCGTAGAACCAGCTTCGATGATATGGTGCGGGTGCGATGCTGGAACTGGACCCTTATCTGCTGCGCGCCTTCCTGACCGTCGCTGAAGTCGGAACGGTCAATGGTGCCGCCTTGTCGCTGAACCGCACACAGGCGGCGGTCAGCATGCAGATTCGCAAGCTTGAAGAACTGCTGGGCAGCGACCTGTTCGAGCGCTCGTCGAAGGGGCTTGAGCTGACCAATAATGGAGTCCTGCTCACGCCCTATGCCCGCGAAATCCTGAGGCTCAACAGCGAGATCGGAAAACGCCTCAACGGCAAGATGATCGAAGGGCGGGTCCGGCTCGGGGTCGTCGAGGATTTCGCCGCGACGCGCCTGATTGAAATCCTGAAAGCCTTTCGCGACCAGAACCCCAAGGTCGACATCGATATCATCGTCGAGCCCAACAAGCGCCTTGCCGCTATGTTCGAGAACGAGAAGCTCGACATCGCAGTCTGTGACACGACACGGCTCAACCGCAAGCCAACCCTGGTCTGGTCGGACCGGCTGCTCTGGGTCGTGCGCTCGGACATGGTGATCTCGACGAGTTCGCCCTTGCCGATCATCATGTTCGAGGAATCCTGCCCGTGGCGCACACCTGCGCTGGCCGCGCTGTCGGGGCATGACCTGCAGTGGAAGATCGTCTGCGAAGCCTCGACGCTGGTTGCCATGGCGACCGCCGTGCGCGTCGGCATCGGCATCGGCCCGATGATCGCGGCGACGATCCCGGAGGATTGCCGGGTGCTCGACCATGCCGCCGGGCTGCCTGAGCCGGTCGAGGTCAGCATCGGGCTCTATTCCCGGACCGGCGCGCCAGGCGAAGCGCGCTACCTCTCGGACTTCATCGCACAGCAGAGCGAYCTGCGCCGCCCCTGAATCGGTTCCGGCATTCACGCCCGCTTATAGCCGGACAAGCATTTTCGCCGTACCGCCGCGCCCTGCTTGCGAGTGCAATCGTGCCTCTGAACGGCTCGGGAGCCTGATCGTCCCGCACGATCGGCACAGCCTGTGGCCCCTCGACCCTCTGGCGCGAAGGACCTGACACCATGACGATGACACGCCGACATCTTTTGTCCCTGATAGGCGCGAGCGGCGCCGCAGGGCTCGCCTGGCCCCATGTGGCCGGGGCCCAGACTGCGAGCGGCCTCACGGCTGTCGAATGGGGCGGCGACGTCGTCGAGGCGATGAAGCAGGTCGCCGCCAGGCAAACCGCCGCCCAGTTCAACTGGGTCCTGCATCAGGGCGGAGCCGGAGCGATCCTCCCCAAGATCAAGGCGGGTTGGCCCAGGGTCGACTACGACTACATCGCCGGCTGGGAGGGCTCCTTCAACAGCATGATCACCGAGGACTGGGTCGAGACCATCACGGCGGCCGACGTCCCCAATCTGGCCGATATCCCGGAAAAGATCATGATGAGGGACGCCAAAGGCAATGTGAAAGCGGTGCCTCGCGCCATCGGCGGCATGTATTTCGGCTACCGGACCGACACTGCCCCCTTCGCCATCAGCAAGGTGGACGATCTCTTCGACAAGCGCCTCAAGGGCGCGATCTGCTGGCCCGGACCGACCCAGAGCATGATGCTGCAGATCGTCGCCCTGGCCCTGCAGGGCGGCGGCAACGAGTCCAATATGGAGCCGGGCTGGAAGCTGATGAAGGACCTGGCGAAGTCCGGCAATATCGGCCGCATTGCCGTGACCGACGTCGATTTCACCAACTCTTTCACCTCCGGCGAGACCTCAGTCGGCTTCTTCGCCGAACCGAGCTGGGCTGCCGTCGCCAAGAACTTCAAGATCACCCGCCTTACCAAACAGGCCGGCATGGCGACCTTCCTCTACCAGAGCGGCTTTGCCGTCATGAAGAATCGGTCGAACCGCAAGGCGACCTGCGATTTCATCAATTTTGCGATCAGCCCCGAAATGAGCACGCTTTACGCAAAAGTGGCTGGCGAAGCGCCGCTTAACAGCAAGGCAGCCATCCCGCCGGAGCTGGCTCATCTCTCCTTCACGCCGAAGGAGTTCGAGAGTTTCGTGCATGTGCCGGACTACAAGGTCGTGCTCGGCCAGCAGGATGCCTGGGCCAAGCGTTGGGAGTCCGACATCGCGCCACTGCTGTGAGTGTCATGACCGCTATCCCAGCCCAATACGCGCCGCTCGCGATCCCTGCGCCGCCCCGCACGACGCTCTTCTTGCTCGCACCGGGCTTGCTGCTGCTGTTCGTCATCTTTGCACTCCCCCTGTTCGGGCTCGTGCTGGAAAGCCTCAAGCAATATGTGCCGGGCCGGGTCGGCTCGGCCGTCGATGCGCCTCTGACGTTGGAGAATTATCGCGAGCTCGTGACGCCGTCATTCGCCGGCGTTCTCTACGAAACCTTCAAGCTGAGCGCAGCGGCATCGTTTGTTGGACTGCTGGCGGCGTTTCCACTGGCCTATTGCATCGTGCGGCGGTTTTCGCCGCGCAAGCGCGCCGCCTGCATCGGCTTTCTGGTGATGCTGGTCCTGCTCAGCATGCTGGTGCGCACCTACGCGCTGGAACTGGCCTTCGGCTCGGTCGGGGTTGCGCGCCCACTGCTTCTGGCGCTCGGGATTTCGCCGACAAGCCGCTGGTACACTGAAACCCTGGTCGCGGCCGGCCTACTCCATGCGGTCGTGCCGATGTGCACGCTGACCCTTCTGGGAACGATCCAGAATATCGATCCTCGCTTCTGCGATGCGGCGCAATCGCTGGGCGCTCCGGCCTGGAAGGCGMATCTCGGCATCACCGTTCCGCTGGCCCTGCCCGGGCTGGTATCGGCATTCCTGATCGCCATGACCTTTTCGATCAGCGCCTTCGTCATTCCGATGGTGCTCGGAAAGGGGCGCGTATTGTTTCTCTCGAACACGATCTACACGCGCTTCAGCGATGTCGCGAACTATCCCAGCGGCGCCGCGGTCTCGATCGTGATGCTCGTCATCACGCTGTTCGTGCTGTCTCTGGTTTCGCTGGTGCAGCGTCGTAG
>NZ_JBFTLD010000194.1:0-12718 GCF_056396265.1 Allobosea sp. 05T422_2
GCTCTATGGCGCAGCGGGTCTAGGTTTCGCCGATTTCGTCAGTGACCGTGTGATGCCGATCGAGCGTGACATCCCCGATCTTGATCGCTGCCCCGGCGGGGCCAGGCGTGATCGGCGTCGCGCAGACCGGGATGAGAGCGCGCCTGTAGCCCTTTGGCTTCGGCCCGATGACCTGACAGCTGGCCGAAGGGCGACATCGCCCATCGAAGAACTCTCGCAGACGCCGTCATCCAGTGACCTCATCGCAAAGGTGATGCTCGATAGGTCCTGACAGTCGTTCCAAACGCTTCTGCCTAGAACTTTGATACTGTAACACCCGCAGTGCGATACAGTAAGTCGGTGCGGTCGGCCTATGGTTCGTCACCACACCGAGACCGTTATGTGCCGCTAGGGCAGACCGATGATGGCTCGTCGAAGGCAGGCAACCTCTCAGGCGTTGCTTCGGCTCCGGGTCCGGTGACGATCCGGCATCGGACGGAAGCGGCGGGCAGGCTCGCCAGCCAAGCGCGGCGCCAACCGTCATCGGCGCCGTCTTCGACTCGCCTTTGGGCCATCGATCTAGCGCTTTCTTAAGAGCTCTTCAGGCAGCGTCTGCAGTTCACCGGAGAGCAAGCACCTTCAGGGTAGCCTGTCACGACAGTTGATTCGGCCTCCTCGCCAGAGAGCGGCGGCCGGTCGAACCGACGCTGCTCCTCGATGCGTGTCTGGACGATGGAACGAACCTGATGAAGAGCCTGACGATACGCCGCCGCATTCTCGTGAGTTTTGCTGCGGTCCTGGCGGTGATGTCGGCGATGGCCGCCATCTCCTATCTCTGGTTCGTTCAGACCGAGCGCGAAGCGGCCAGGGTCGAAACCAACACGGTGCCGGCTCTCTATTTCAGCACCCGGCTGATGACGACATGGACGGAGGCCAGCAGCCTCCTGCGCGAATTCGTGCTCGAGGACGTGGCCGCGGACAAGGCCAGGATTGCCGACGCCATGCTCGCCAATCGCGATCAGCTGCGCGGCCTGCTGAAGTCCTATGAAGGCACGCTCGACTCCGAGCAGGATCGCCAGAACTATGCCCTGGTCAAACAGCTTTTCGACCAGGTCTTTCCGGCCGAAGACGCGATCGTGGCCGCAGGCAAACAGGCTGCGGCCGGCGGTCAGGCTCTTGACCAGCGCGGCGCAGTCCGGAGCGAGTTCGAGCCGATTGCTGCCAAGCTGCGGACAAGCCTGCAGGCGATGGTCGAGTACAACAAGTCGGAGGCCGATGAATCGACCMAGCGCATCGTCTCGATCGTGCGTACGGCGGAGTTGGGCCTGGCCGTCAGTTTCCTGGTCGCGCTCGCGMTCGCGGCGCTGTGCGGCTACCTGCTGTTTCGCGCCATCACCGTGCCGCTCGGAAAGCTGCTCGGCATCGTCGATCTCATGCGCCGCGGAGATTTCAGCGCGCGGCTCGAGCTCCAGCGTCGCGATGAGTTCAGCACGCTGGCCGACGGCGTCAACGCCATGGCCGACGATCTCGCCGGCCTGATCGGCCAGGTTCAGAAATCCAGCATCCAGGTCAACACCTCGATCACCGAAGTCGCCGCGACCTCCAAGGAGCAGCAGGCGACGGCCAGCGAGATCGCCGCGACGACGACGGAAATCGGCGCGACCGCCAAGGAAATCTCCGCGACCTCGAACGAGCTCGTGCGCACCATGGACGAGGTCTCTGTGGTCGCCGAGCAGACTGCGGTGCTTGCCGGAGGCGGGCAGGCCGGGTTGTCGCGCATGGAAACGACGATGCGCCACGTCATGGAGGCGGCCGGCGCGATCAATGCCAAGCTCGCGATCCTCAGCGAGAAGGCGGGCAACATCAATCAGGTCGTCACCACCATCACCAAGGTCGCCGACCAGACCAACCTGCTTTCGCTGAATGCCGCGATCGAGGCGGAAAAGGCCGGTCAGTACGGCCGGGGGTTTGCGGTCGTGGCGACGGAGATCCGCCGCCTCGCCGACCAGACAGCGGTGTCGACCTACGACATCGAGCAAATGGTCAAGGACATCCAGTCGGCCGTCGCAGCCGGCGTGATGGGCATGGACAAGTTCTCCGAGGAGGTGCGCCGCGGCATGCAGGAGGTGCAGCAGGTCGGCGGGCAGCTGTCGGAGATCATCGAACAGGTGCAGGGGCTGGTGCCGCGCTTCGAGGTGGCAAACGAGGGCATGCAGGCGCAGGCAACCGGTGCCGGCCAGATCAGCGAAGCCCTGTCGCAGCTCAGCGAAGCCGCCCAGCAGACGGTCGAGTCGCTGCAGCAATCCACRCTCGCGATCGACGAACTGAACCAGGTCTCGAGCGGGCTGCGCAGCAGCATCTCGCGTTTCAAACTTCGCGCGTAGAGCATCGGCCCGAAAAGTGGATACCGGTTTTCGTAAAAGCGGATGCAAAGACAAAGTGCGACAGCATCAGGCCGGATTTGATATCCGGTCTGATGCTGTCGCAGGAGCAGGCGAGCCGAGCCCCGTCCGATGCTGTTTCTGATGTTCCGCCTGGGTCAGGACCGCTATCTGCTCGATGCCCGGCAGGTCGAAATGGTCTTGCCCCTGCTCACCGTGAAAGCCCTGCCGGCTGCGCCGGTCGGCGTCGTCGGAGCCATCAACTACCGGGGCGCACCGGTGCCTTTGATCGATCTCAGCCTGCTCGCGCTCGGGCGCGCTGCTGCCCCCCTGCTGAGCACGCGGATCATCCTCGTGCGCTATCCGGTCGGTGCAGGCGAGCACGCCCTGCTCGGGCTCATTGCCGAGCGTGCGATCGAGACCGTCGAGCGCGATCCGGCGGATTTCGTGGCCACGGGTGTCGAGGCTGGAATGCCTCCCTATCTCGGCCCGGTCGCTTCCGACGACAAGGGGCTGATCCAGAGGATCCGGGCGGAAGCCCTGCTATCCCCAGCGATCCGTGAGATCTTGTTCCAGCAGCCCGCGACGCATTCCTGATGGACAGGGCCATGGGCACAGGGGCGTTCGAACAGCTTCTCAGGGAGATGATCGGGCTCAGCAGCGAGACGGTCGGCGCCTCGGTAATTCGTCATGCGCTCAAGCGACGGATGACCGACTGCGAGATGCCGGACCTCCACACCTATTGGAGTTATCTCAGCGAGAACCGCACCGAGCGTCAGGAGCTGATCGATGCGGTCGTCGTGCCGGAGACCTGGTTCTTCCGGGATCGCGAGGCCTTCGCGGCGATGACGCGCCAGGCTCGCGAAAGCCGGGGTTCCGGGACGCCGCTCAGACTTCTGAGTCTGCCATGCTCGACGGGCGAGGAGCCCTATTCCATGGCGATGGCGTTGTTCGACGCGGGCTTCGAGGCAACGGAATTCAGCATCGACGCCGTCGATGTGAGCACGCGTAATCTCGTCTATGCCGAACGTGCGGTCTACGGGCGCAACTCCTTCCGCGGCGAGGAACTCGGCTATCGCGACCGGCATTTCGATGCGGTCGAAGGCGGCTTCCGCCCGCATGAGCGCGTCCGCCGGCAGGTTTGCTTCACGCTCGGCAACCTGCTCGGGCCGGTCCCGCAGCCGAGGGCCGAACCTTACGACGTCATCTTCTGCCGCAACCTGCTGATCTATTTCGATCGCGAGACGCAGGGGCTGGCACTGGACCGGCTCAGGCAGATGCTCGCAGACAAGGGCCTGTTGCTGGTGGGGCCGGCCGAGTCCGGATTGCCGACCTTGCATGGCTTCGCTTCGGTGCGCTTCCCCAGGGCCTTCGCCTTCATCAAGGCAAGCGCTGTGCAGCAAGCGCCGGCAGCGGCTCCCGTACGGAGGTCGCGTCCGACGCCACTGCCCGCACAAGCGCCACGGCGTATCGCGCCGCCTCCGCGCGTGCGCCCCTTCGCGCAGAAGACCGCACCAGGAGAGGCTGCTTCGCCGGCGCCCGACCCGGCAGCCAAGAGCCTTGCCACCATCGAGCACGCCGCCAATGCCGGCCGCCTCGGTGAGGTCAAGCGCGCCGCTGCGAGCCATCTCGAGGAATTCGGGCCGTCACCGGAGGTCTTCTACCTGCTTGGCCTCGCCCATGATGCGGATGACGCGCCGTCGGACGCGATCCAGAATTACCGGAAGGCACTCTATCTTGCACCCGACCATCGTCAGGCGCTCGTCCAGCTCAAGCTCCTGCTGCAGCGGCAAGGCGACAAGGCCGGAGCCAAGGCGCTGACCGACCGGCTCGACCGGATTGCGAAGAGGAGTGACGTCTGATGTCCGTCACGGCCGGCATGCAAGCGACGGAGCAGGGACAGGGCATCAATGAGTGCTGGCGCCAGATCGGTGTCAGCGGGGACAGGTCCTGTCCGGAATTGCGGGAGCATCTGCATTGTCGGAACTGCCCGACCCATGCGGAGATCGCACGCAGTCTGCTCGATCGCCCCTTGCCTGCGGGCTATTCCGAGGAATGGGCACAGCATTTCGCGAGAGCTGCAGAGCGCCCCGAGGCCGAGGGTGGGGCTCGCAGCGTCGTTCTCTTTCGTCTGGGAGAGGAATGGCTCGGTCTCCCGACGACGACCTGTCACGAGATCGCGGAGCCGCGCCGCATCCATTCGCTGCCCCATCGCCGGACCGGCGCAGTGCTGGGCATCGTCAATGTCCGGGGCGAACTGCTCATCTGCATGTCGTTGCCGGAGCTCCTCGGCATCAATACGGGCGGGCAGAGTTCAGGCGGTGGCAAGATCGCCGTGTTTCGCCGTCTGATCGTGATTGGCAGGGATGAGAGGCGCGTCGCCTTCGAGGTCGACGAGGTGCACGGCATGCATTCCTATGGGGAGCGCGACCTGATCGCGGTACCGGCAACGATCGGCAAATCGGCCTCGACCGTCATCCAGGCCATGCTGTCCTGGCAGGGGCGCACGGTCGGCTGCCTCGATGAGGCACCGCTGCTCGCCATGATCGACCGGAGTATCGCATGAGCGGCGAGGATTTCAGCCAGCTCTCGATGCTGGACCTGTTTCGCGCCGAACTCGACTCGCAGTCGCAGGCGCTGACAGCAGGCCTGCTGGCGCTTGAGCGCGATCCTGTCGCGGCCGTTCATCTCGAAGCCTGCATGCGCGCCGCCCATTCGCTCAAGGGCGCGGCCCGGATCATCGATCTGACGCCTGCGGTGCAGGTGGCGCATGAGATGGAGGAGTGCTTCGTTGCTGCCCAGCGCGGGCAGGTCAGGCTCAATCACGCCCATATCGATGCGCTTCTGAAGGGCGTCGATCTGCTGGCCGCGATCGCCACTGAGCCGGGACCTGGCGAAGAGGAGATCCAGCGCAGAATCGCAGGCTTCGCGCAGGCGCTTCAGCAGCCTGGCTCCTCGGCTTCGGGGCCGGACGTGAATGACGAGCTCCCTGCGGCGGCTCCGGAGAGAGATCATTCCAGCGAAGCTCCGCCCGCTCGAGCCCAGGAGCCGGCTGCCGGATCCGCGCCGGCGCTATCCCAGACGCCGGGAAGCCCGGGGTCGGACCGCATGGTGCGCGTCACGGCAGAAAGCCTGAACCGGCTGCTCGGGCTCGCGGGCGAGTCCCTGATGTCGGCCCGGCGCCTCAGACCGTTCAACGATGGGCTCTTGCGCCTCAGGCGCGTCCAGACCGATCTTGCCAAGAGCTTTGACGCGCTGCGCGCCGCGATGCCGGCGGTGACGACGGATGTCAGGGCCCTGCAGGCGCTCGCCGAGGCTCAGCTCAAGCTCGGGGAAAGCCAGGCTATTCTGGCGCAGCGCCTCGACGAGCTCGATGCCGTCGACCGGCGCGCCACCGATCTCGCCAATCGGCTCTATGACGAGACGCTCGCCAGCCGGATGCGCCCCTTCGACGATGGCGTCCGGCATTTTTCGCGGACCGTCCGCGATATCGGGCGAACCCTGGGCAAGAAGGTCCGCCTCGAGATCGTCGGCGGCTCGACGAGCATCGACCGCGACATCCTCGAGGAACTCGATGCCCCGCTCGGGCACCTCCTGCGCAACGCCGTCGATCACGGGCTCGAACCTCCCGAGGAGCGGCGGGCCGCAGGAAAGGCGGAAGAAGGCCTGATCAAGCTCGAGGCCCGGCACAATGCCGGGCTGTTGCAGATCATCGTTGTCGACGATGGCCGCGGGATCGATCTCGACGCGCTGCGCCTTGCGACCAGCAGGCGGGGGCTGACGACGGCCGAGACGGCGCAGAGCCTGAGCGAGGCCGAACTCCTGGAGTTCCTGTTCCTGCCTGGCTTCTMGATGAAGGGCAGCGTCAGTGACATTTCCGGACGCGGCGTTGGCCTCGATGCCGTGCAGGCGATGGCACGCCAGGTCCGGGGGCAGGTGACCGTGTCGTCGGAGCTCGGCGCCGGGACGCGTTTCCAGCTTCAGTTGCCGCTGACGCTCTCGGTGATCCGCGCCCTGCTCGTCGAGATCGACGGCGAACCCTATGCGTTTCCGCTGGCCGGGATCACGCGGACGCTGATGCTGCCGCGGGAGCGGATCGAGATCCTCGAGGGCAGGCCGCATTTCCGCTTTGAGGAGCGGCAGGTCGGACTGGTCACGGCGCATGAGGTCCTGGGGCGTGACGAACCGCAATCGGGTTCTGTCGATCTCGCTGTCGTCGTGGTCGGCGAGGGGGGCGGGGCCTATGGGCTGGTCGTCGACCGCTTCCTTGGCGAGCGCGATCTCGTCGTCCGTCCGCTCGATCCACGGCTCGCCAAGGTCAAGGACATCAGCGCTGCGGCCCTGATGGAGGATGGTTCACCCGTCCTGATCCTCGACGTCGATGATCTGATCCRCTCGATGGAGAAGCTCGCCTCGACCGGCAGGCTCAAGACCCTGGAGCGCGTCGTTGCCAGCGTTGGCCAGAAGCGGCGCAAGCGCGTCCTGGTCGTCGACGATTCACTCACCGTGCGCGAACTGGAGCGCAAGCTGCTCGATCATCACGGCTACGAGGTTGAGGTCGCGGTCGACGGCATCGATGGCTGGAACGCCGTCCGATCCGAGCCGTTCGATCTCGTGGTCACCGATATCGACATGCCCCGTATGGACGGCATCGAGCTCGTGACACTGATCAAGAAGGATAGCGGGCTTCGGAACCTRCCGGTCATGATCGTGTCATACAAGGACCGGGAAGAAGACCGCCGCCGCGGGCTCGATGCCGGTGCGGACTATTATTTGACCAAGGGCAGTTTCCACGACGAGACTTTGATCCATGCCGTCGCCGACCTGATCGGTGAAGCATGGGGCTGAGCGGCAGCACGGAGAGAGGTTCATGAGGATCGGCCTCGTCAATGATCTGCCGATGGCGGTCGAGCTGCTTCGGCGCATCGTCGTTTCGACAACCGAGCATGCAGTCGCCTGGATCGCGGTGAACGGGCGCGAAGCGGTGGAGGCGTGCCGACGCGACAGGCCGGATCTGATCCTGATGGATCTGAACATGCCCGAGATGGATGGCGTCGCGGCCACCCAGCGGATCATGGCAGAGACGCCCTGTCCCATTCTGCTGGTGACCGCGAGCGTCGATGCCAATGTCTCGGGCGTCTATGACGCCATGGGCCATGGCGCGCTGGACGCGGTCGACATTCMCAGCGTGGGGGCCGACGGCAATGCCCAAGCTCAATCGGCGGCGCTGCTGGCCAGGATCGCGATGATCGGCCGGCTCTCGCGTGATGTCGCGCCCGTCGTCCGGACGACGGCGCCGGCCCGCACCGCTGCACCGTCGGCGCAGCAGTTGATCGCGATCGGTGCGTCGGCGGGGGGCCCCGCTGCCGTGGCCACACTCCTGGCCGGACTGCCGGGCGGCTTTCGCGCTGCTCTCATTCTCGTCCAGCATCTCGATGCCCAATTCGTGCCGGGCTTCGCCAGCTGGCTGGGCCAGCACACCGCTCTTTCCGTGCGCCCCGCCATCGAAGGCGACAGGCCCGAACCGGGGACCGTGCTGATCGCGGCAAGTGGCGATCACCTGGTCTTCAAATCGGGCCATGACCTCGGCTATAGGTCCGAACCGCGCGACTACGTCTACCGGCCATCGGTCGATGTGTTCTTCGAGAGTGTTGCGCAATGGTGGCAGGGAGATCTGGTGGGCGTGTTGCTGACCGGCATGGGCAGGGACGGCGCCCGCGGGTTGAAGCTCCTGCGCGACAGGAAATACTTGACCCTGGCACAGGACAGGGCGACGAGCGCCGTTTACGGAATGCCCAAGGCGGCCGCTGCGATCGATGCAGCTTCCGAAATTCTACCACTTGCCGCGATTGCGCCACGCCTTGTCGAGGCATGCCGTCAGTCGTTCTGAAGAGGTTGTCTTGATGACAGGCGAACCGACCCTCACCATGTCTTCCGTGCCCCCGCCGGCGGACAGTTACATGTCCATGATCCTGCTCGTCGATGACCAGGTCATGGTCTGCGAAGCCGTGCGGCGGGCGCTGGCCAACCAGCCCGATCTCGATTTCCACTACTGCACCGACCCCTTGGCGGCGATCAAGGTGGCCGAACAGGTGAAGCCGACCGTGATCCTGCAGGATCTCGTCATGCCGGGCGTCGACGGGCTGGACCTGGTGCGGCAGTATCGCAAGCACCCGTCGATCCACAATGTTCCCGTCATCGTTCTCTYGACCAAGGAAGATCCCGCCACTAAGAGCGAGGCCTTCCAGGCGGGCGCGAACGACTATCTCGTCAAGCTCCCCGACAAGCTCGAACTGATCGCTCGGGTGCGCTACCACACCCGCGCCTATCTCGATCATGTCCAGCGTGACGAGGCCTATCGGGCGCTGCGCGAAAGCCAGCGCGAGCTGATGCGGGTCAATCTCGAGCTCGAGCGCCTGACGCGGATCGACGGGCTGACCGGACTCGGGAACCGCCGCTATTTCGACGAGTATCTTGCGGCGGAGTGGAGACGCTGCCTGCGCACGCAGCATCCGCTGTCTGTCCTGATGATCGATGTCGATCACTTCAAGCGCTACAATGATGCGTATGGCCATCTCGCCGGCGATGAAGTGCTGAAACAGGTCGCCAACGTGATCCAGGGCGGCTRCACCCGTTCGACCGATCTGGCGGCGCGCTTCGGCGGCGAGGAGTTCGTCGTCATTCTGACGGATGTGCCGCAGGAAGGCGCGAGATACGTGGCGGAACGGCTGGTTCAGGGCGTACGGGATCTGAACATCGCGCACGGCACGGGCCGGGTCACGATCAGTGTGGGCATGGCAACGACGATGCCTCACGAAGGCGGAGAGCCGGCGAAACTGGTCAATGCCGCCGATCTCGCGCTCTTCCGCGCCAAGAACGAGGGGCGCGATCGTTCGGTCTCGTCGGAAATCTCCGCGGTGCCGTAGCGTCGTCGCCCCGGCACCTTCCGGGGCCGACACTGTCGGACTGACGCGCGCTGCTCACCCGGTATTGCGCAGCCCGGCAGCGATGCCGTTGATCGAGATCAGGATGCCGCGGCGGGCCTTCTCGTCGATCTGGCCGGAGCGCCAACGGCGCAGGAGCTCGACCTGGAGATGGTTGAGCGGGGCGATATAGGGGAAGCGGTGGATGATGGACAGCGCCAGGGCCGGGTTATCGGCCAGGCGCTGGGTTTCGCCGGTAATGGTCGTGATCGCCTGAACCGTCCGGGTCCATTCTGCTTCGATCTCGGTGAAGATGCGCTGGGCAAGCTCGCGATCCGGAACGAGATCGCAGTAGCGCCGGGCAATGCCGAGATCGGCCTTGGCCAGGACCATGTCCATATTGGACAGAAGTGTGCGGAAGAATGGCCACTGCGCGCTCATGCGCTGCAGCAGCGCGATGCGCTCGGCCGGCGCGGCGGCGATGAAGCCCTCGACCGCGGAGCCGAATCCGAACCAGCCGGGCAGGGCCAAGCGACTCTGGCCCCATGAGAAACCCCAGGGGATCGCGCGCAAATCCTCGATCGAGCGCGTCGCCTTTCGCGACGCCGGGCGCGAACCGATATTCAGCTCCGCGATCTCGGTGATCGGCGTGGCTGAATAGAAGTAGTCGGTGAAGCCGGCCGTTCCATAGACCAGCGCCCGATAGGCGGCCATGCTGCGCACGGAGAGTTCGGCTGCGGTGTCGAGAAATTCGGGCGCCGCCTCGTTGTGCGGCTGCAGCAGGGTGGCCTCCAGCGTCGCTGCCAGCAGGGTTTCCAGATTGCGCCGTCCGATCTCCGGGTTGGCATATTTGGCATTGATCACTTCGCCCTGCTCGGTCAGGCGGATCTGCCCCTTCACGGTGCCGGAAGGCTGGGCGAGGATGGCCTGATAGCTCGGCCCGCCACCACGCCCGACAGTGCCGCCGCGGCCATGGAACAGCCGCAGTGTCAGCCCCGGCTTGGTCTCGTAGAAGCGGACCAGCGCCGTCGACGCGCGATAKAGTTCCCAGTTGGAGGTGAAGTAGCCGCCATCCTTGTTGCTGTCGGAGTAGCCGAGCATGATGTCCTGCTCGCCGCCGGAATTGYGGATCAGCGCCTCGATGCCGGGCTGGTCGTAGAAGCCTCGCATGATCGGCTCGGCCGCGCGCAGATCGCCGATGGTCTCGAACAGCGGCACCACGATCAACTCGACACGGGGCTGCGTCGCCTCGCCGGGCGCAAGCGTGCCCGCCATCAGGCCGCATTCCTTCTGCAGCAGCACCACCTCCAGCAGATCGCTGACCGTTTCGGTGTGGCTGATGATGTAGTGGCGGATGGCATCGGTGCCGAAATCGGCGCGGACCTGTTTTGCCGCCTCGAAGATCGCAAGCTCTCCCTCGGTCTGCGGGGTGTAGGCGGCGTTGCGCACGCGAAGCGGGCGCGGATCGGCCAGCAGGGAGAGCAGCAAGGCGCGCTTGGCGTCTTCCGTGAGAGAGCCATAGCGTGGCTCGACGCGGGCCGTGGCCAGGAGTTCGGCAATGACCGCCTCGTGCTTGTCCGAGCTCTGGCGCAAATCGATGCTCGCCAGATGGAAGCCGAAAACCTCCGCCGCGCGCAGCAGGGGTGAGAGCCGCGCTCCCAGGAGCAGGCTACCATGGCGGGATCGCAGGCTGTCGGCAACGATGCGCAGCTCGGCCACGAATTCCGCGGGCGCTGAATAGGGCGCGCTCGGCGCCACCGCATGACGGAGCGCCTCGGTGCCGGTCAGCTTGCGCAGGGTCGCAGCCAGCCGGGCGTAGATGCCGATCAGGGCGCGGCGATAGGGTTCGTCGGCGCGGTGGGGATTGTCGTCACCCGAGCGATCGGCAAGGTCCCGCAGCGCCTGCGTGCTGCCGACCAGCGTGTTTGAAACCGGCAGTTCGGCACCGAGCTCATGAACCTCGGTCAGGTAATGACGCAACGCCGTCTCTGCCTGGAGGCGAACCGCCATCAGCAGGGTTTCGGCGGTGACATTGGGATTGCCGTCGCGATCGCCCCCGATCCAGCTTCCCATCCGGAAGAAGCTCGGCACGCGGGCGCCGAGCAGCTCCTCGAGTTCGGCATAGAGGCGCGGGATCTCGTGCAGGAACGTCGCGCGATAATAGCTCAGCACGTTCTCGATTTCGTCGCGCACGGCGAGCTTGGAGTAACGCAACAGCCGCGTCTGCCAGAGCTGGGCGATGCTGGCCCGCAGCGCCGTCTCGTTGCGGGTACGGGCGCGCGCGCCGCGCAGGGTGGGCCGGGCGGCGAGCAGCTCGGCAATGGTGCGCTCGGCATCGAGAATGCTCTTGCGTTGAACCTCGGTCGGATGCGCGGTGAGCACGGGCGACACCAGGCTGCGCGAGAGGGCGCGCTCGATCGCCGGCGCCCTGACGCCTGCCTGCGCGAACAGGTCGAAACTATGCGCCAGGCTGCCCTCGGGATGGGCGTCAACGGCCTCCAGATCGGCCTGTCGGCGGAGTTGGTGGCAATCCTCTGCGAGATTGGCGAGATGCGAAAAATAGGTGAAGGCGCGAATGACCGAAACGGTCTCCTTCGGGCTCAATCGCGCCAGCAGCGTATCGAGATCGCGACCGGCCTCGACATCGGCCTTGCGCTGGAAGGTGACGGAGAGCCGCCTGATCGCTTCGATCAGCTCGAAGGTCTGCTCGCCCTCCTGCTGCCGCACGGTGTCGCCGAGGATCTGTCCGAGCAGCCGGATATCCTCGAACAGGGGCTGGGCGTCGGCGGGGCCGGCGATTGGATTTGGCCGCGGATCGATGGCGGTGACAGGCACGGGCGCCTCGCGAGGAAAAGGGTCGACAGGTGGCGTTCCCGGCCAAGGCAGCATGACTCATGCTGCCTTGCCAAGCTTTCATTGTGCAGTGCAACGCGTGCGGCGGACGCAAGGCCGGTGATCGCGCAGCCAGTTTCGCCGAAAGTCGATTCGTCTGATTGCTTTGCCTGAAACAGAGGCAACCCAGCGCTGGTTCCACGCGGCCGCCGGCGCGCTGACGTCGGGACCAGCGGATGATGCCTGGGCGATGAATACTCTGCGCATTGCAGAAGTACCGTAGGGGCGGGTCGATGTTGGCTTGCATGTAATCTATTGGTTGATTGTTTCGCCAGTGATGTATGTATATTTTCGTATAAATTTTAAGATATTTATGTTTAAATGTAATTTATAGGTAACTTGTGGTGGTAATTACCGAGCCGAAATTCCCGCTCTCGACCGTTGTGATTGAGTGACAGTTCGGGTTGGTTCATTTTGATCGATAGGCGTATCTCAGTGAATTGATGTGATGCGACGCAAGAAGGCGCCAAGAACTAGGGACTTTGGTTGCATACTTGGTCAGACCTTTTCCGCTTACTGAACCGCGTCTGGCCGAACTAAAGG
>NZ_JBFTLD010000195.1:0-12652 GCF_056396265.1 Allobosea sp. 05T422_2
CGACGCATCCGTCCGAAAGGGCGCTGATGGCGCGTTTCTCGAAGATCGGCGTCGGCGGCGGAAAGAGCTTCGACGCGAATGCGCTCTCGCCTGAACTACGCCAGGCCCTGCAGGACGGCATGGCCGATGGCTGGGCCGCATTCAAACTGTACAAGGAAACAGAGGTCGATACCGGCAAGAGTTCGAGTGCGGACGGGTTTGGTACGCGAGCCTTCCTGAAGAACAATTACATGCTGCGAATGGCAAGCGCTGTCCTCGGCATCTACGGCAATGCGAAGCAGGAGGCGCTCTATCCCGCCTATTTCATCGACTCCGCCAAGCAGACGCTGAACGGGGCGAAGCGCTACACCCTGCGCTTTGCACCGGGGCAGTTGCCACCGGTCAACGCCTTCTGGTCGCTGACCATGTACGAGCTGCCGGCGAGCCTGCTCTATGCCAACCCGATCAACCGTTACCTGATCAATTCGCCGATGCTGCCGGGCCTGAAGCGCGATGCGGATGGCGGGATCACGGTCCATGTGCAAAACGAGTCCCCCGGCAAGGAGCGCGAAGCCAACTGGCTGCCCGCGCCGACGGGGCCGTTCTTCGCGGTCACGCGGCTGTACTGGCCGAAGCCGGCGGCGCTGAACGGCAAATGGAAATCCCCACCGCTGCAGCCACAGAACTGACCCAGAGGGCCGAGATGCACACCAAGCTCACGATTTACGCGTTTGCCGCTACGCTGGCGGTTACGGGCGGCGCGGTCGCGCAGGCGCCGTCGGATCCTGCAGCCCCAGTCGGAGTGGACAATTTCATCCGCGCCGAATCGGACCTCTACATGAGCAACATGGTCAAGGACGGCAGCCTCGGTAAATTCGTGCACCGGCGTGAGCCGGCCGCGATCGACAACCAGACCGTTATCCGCCTCAACCGCGATACGCTCTATTCGGCGGCCGTCTTCGATCTCGACGCAGGCCCGGTCACGATCACGCTGCCGACGGCAGGCAAGCGCTTCATGTCGATGCAGGTGATCAACGAGGACCACTATACCCCGATGGTGGCCTATGGCGCCGGCTCCTACACCCTCGACAGGCAAAGGGTCGGCACGCGCTATGCGGCGGTTGCCATCCGCACCCTGGTCGACCCTGTGGATCCAAAGGACGTGCAGCAGGTTCACGCCCTGCAGGATGCCATCAAGGTCAGCCAGAAGCGCGCGGGTAAGTTCGACGTGCCGAACTGGGATCAGGCCAGCCAGAAGAAAGTCCGTGACGCATTACTGGTGCTGGGMTCGACGATACCCGATTTCAAGAAGGCCTTCGGCACGAAGAAGGAAGTCGATCCCATTCGGCACCTGATCGGGACCGCGACAGGCTGGGGCGGCAACCCCGACAAGGACGCCACTTATCTCAACGTCACGCCGGCGAGGAATGACGGAACCACCGTCTACAAGCTCAACGTCAAGGATGTGCCGGTCAACGGCTTCTGGTCGGTGAGCCTCTACAATGCCGAGGGCTACTACGAAAAGAATCCTTACGGCGCCTACTCATTGAACAACATCACCGCTAGGAAGAATGGCGACGGCTCGATCTCGATCCAGTTCGGCGGCTGCGACGGCAAGATCCCGAACTGCCTGCCGATCATGAAGGGCTGGAATTACACGGTTCGCCTCTATCGCCCACGCGCTGAGATCCTGAACGGCAAATGGAAATTCCCGKAACCCGTGGCCGCAAGCTGAGCAAGGCGGGCATGCGCGGACGCGCAGTTGATCAGGCGCGCATGACCGCGCGCGATCCTCATGGCATCGATGACGTGCACATATCGATGCCATCACAAGGAAAGAGTTGATCCCGCCGGGACTTGGGTGATGGTGGGCTGCCCCGACTGCCTGACCTCCCTGGACCGATGACCGACCTGCTTTCCGCGCTGTTCCCCAGCCTCACCCTCTCGGGGATAACCACCCTTCTCGGCGCGACGCTGCTCGGCGGACTGGTGCGCGGGTTCACCGGCTTCGGCTTCGCCATGGTCTTCATGCCGCTGGCAAGCCTGGTGCTCGGCCCCGTCGCAGCGCTCGGCCTGATCTGGGTGATCGATCTGCCTTTCGCGCTGCCGATCGCCGCCCGCTCGGCCAAGCGTGCCGAATGGAGCGAGGTCATCCCCTTGCTGATCGCCGCGACGCTGACGCTGCCATTCGGGCTCTGGCTGCTGACCTGGCTGGAGCCGAGGACGATGCGCTGGATCGTCGCCGTGCTCGTTCTCGCCGCGGTGACGCTGATGGCCTCGGGCTGGCGCTATCACGGCAAGCCGGGCATCCCGCTCTCGCTGGGTGTCGGTTCGCTGTCCGGCCTGTTCAACGGCCTCTCCAGTATCGGCGGCATGCCGCTGGCCGTATTCTGGCTCGGCGCCCAGCGCAACGACCGGCACAAAGCGCGTGCCAACCTCCAGACCTATTTCGGCCTGTCGACCGTGGTCAGCGGTGTCCTGCTCTGGCTGAAGAGCATCATCACGGCCGCATCGCTCGCGATGGCGCTGCCGTTGTTTGCGATCTACGGCGCCGGTCTCTGGGTCGGCACGCATGCCTTCCGGATCGCCTCCGAGGAGACGTTCCGGCGCATCGCCTATCTCGTGATCTTCCTCAGCGCGCTGGTCAGCCTGCCGCTATGGGATGGCATGCTGGGGCGTTGAACCGCCGCGTTCGCCTTCGCAGGCAAGTAGTCGCGCCTTGCCGCACGCGATGAAGGAGCAGGCGTCGTGGCCGGGACAAGCCCGACCATGATTGGCAGGGCTGCTTACGAGCCGAGCTTCGCCATGATCTCGTCGGCGATCTCGAAATTCGCGAAGACGTTCTGCACGTCGTCGTCATTGTCGAGCGCCTCCATCAGCCGCATCATCGATGCGGCCTTCTCCTCGTCGAGCGGCGCGGTCGTCGTCGGGCGCCAGACGGGCTTGGCCGAAGCCGGCGCGCCGAGCGAGGCTTCGAGCGCCTTGGAGACTTCGTTCAGCGCATCGAAGCCGCACAGGATCGTGTGGCCGTTCTCGTCGCTGACGACGTCGTCGGCGCCAGCTTCGATCGCCGCTTCCATGACCTTGTCGGCATCGCCGGCCTCCGGCGGGTAGGTGACCTCGCCGACGCGGTTGAACATGAAGGAGACGGAGTTGCTTTCGCCAAGAGCCCCACCGGCCTTGGTGAAGTAGGATCGGACGGCCGAAGCGGTGCGATTGCGGTTATCGGTCAGCGCCTCGACGATGACGGCGGCACCGCCCGGGCCATAGCCCTCGTAGCGCACCTCGTCATAGTTCTCGCCTTCATTGCCGGCCGCCTTCTTGATGGCGCGCTCGATATTGTCCTTCGGCATGTTTTCGGCACGCGCGGCGAGCACCGCCATGCGCAGGCGCGGATTCATGTTGGGGTCGGGCATGCCCATCTTGGCCGCGACGGTGATTTCGCGCCCGAGCCGCGAGAACAGCTTGGACCGCACCGCGTCCTGCTTGCCCTTGCGGTGCATGATGTTCTTGAATTGGGAATGCCCGGCCATCGAGGTCAGCCTCTTTTGTCACTGTGGACCTGCCAAGGCGGACCAAACTGGGCCCGGCGAGGCAATCCGCGCCTTATAAGCGGGGCTTTTGCCGGCAGGCAAGCCGCCGGGCCGCCCTGAATGWCGATGCTCCTACTGCGTTTCCACGGCAGAAGCGCGGCAAGAGCAGCGTTAAGCCAATCTTTGCCGAACTGGGTCAGGGTCACTTCAGATCAGTCCCTCCTGCCAGATTGCAGCTCTCCCGACCTCATGAAATCTGTGTCCAGCATAGCCATCGCAGAACAGGACGTGCGCTTCCGCGCGTTCCAGATCGGCGCCGACGATCTCGCCCTTCTGCGCCTGCAATCCGCCTTCGCCAAGGAGAGACTGCCGGGGTTGCTGCAGGAACTGCACGTCGAATTCGATCCCTGGCCGGAAACCAGCCGCGCATTGAAAACCCCCGAGGTTCATGAACTCAGGCTGGCGCACTGGATCAGGCTGGCCTCGGGCGAACTCGGGGATGGCTACATCCACTCCGCCCGCAACCTCGCCGCAGGCTTCTATCGTCACGGTGTTCCGGTCTATGCGGTCGCGATCTGCCACACGATCGTCTCCAACGCGATCGGCGCCGAGCTTGGTGTCGACCGCGACGGCCTCCAGAAGTTGAATGGCTTCTGGCAGCACAAGCGCTTCGTCCGGGGCATTGCCATGAGGGCTGCGCTCAACAAGGCCGTGCAACTGGACCTCGAATTGCTGCTCGAGACCTATGCGGAAGTCCAGCGTGAAAGCCGCGAGCGCACCCGCGCCGAGATAGAGGCCTTCGAGGTCACGGTTCGCGGTGTGGTCGACACGGTCAACACCGGTGCCACCCGCGTCGAGACCATGGCACGCGCCGTCAGCAACGTCGTGCAGGATACCGGCACGCAGGCCATCGTCGCCGCGCAGGCCTCCGATGAAGCCTCGGCAAACGTCCAGAACGTCGCCAGCGCGGCCGAAGAGCTCTCGATCTCGTTGAACGATGTCTCGTCCGAAATCTCGCGCGCGGCGAACATGGCGCATGACGCCAATGCGGCCGCGATGAAGACCGACATCATCGTGAAGAGCCTCGCGCATTCGGCCGAAACCATCGGCGCGGTGGTCGAGATGATCAAGACCATCGCCGCCCAGACCAACATGCTCGCGCTCAACGCCACGATCGAGGCTGCGCGTGCCGGCGAAAGCGGGCGCGGCTTTGCCGTGGTCGCCAATGAGGTCAAGCAGCTTTCGGCGCGCACGGCCCAGGCAACCGACGAGATCGCGGCTCAGGTGCCGGCGATGCAGGCGGCGACGCGCGAGGCAGTCGCGGCAATCGAGAGCATCGTCGCCTTCGTCACGCAGATGGAGCAGACGACGGTGACGATCGCGGGCTCGATCGACGAGCAACGCGCCGCAACGCAGGAAATTGCCCGCAGCGTCAACCTGGCCGCGCTCGGAACGCAGGAAGTCGCGCAGGCCGCCAGCGGGGTCAGCGAGATGGCGCAGACAGCCGGCGCCAATGTCTCGGACGTCCTGAGCGTCGCGGAAAACCTGGCGAAGCAAGCCTCGTCGCTCACCTCCGCCTTCGAGAACCTCGCCCGTCAGGGCCGCACCGTCTAAACGGTTCAGGGTGGGGTGATCAGCCCCGCTCCCAGGCCTCCGGTGTGGCCTCGCTCAGATGCGGCCCCAGCCTGACGGCCCAGACCGCCCGGGCCAGCCCCGTCGCGTCGTCGATATCGACCGCCACGCCAGACAGTGTTCCAGGTCCGGTCGCAGGCTCCAGCCTCGCGCCCGGCACCTTCTGCAGGAAGCGGCGAACCGGCTCCTCCCGGTGCATGCCCAGAACGGAATCATAGTCGCCACACATGCCGGCATCGGACTGGTAGGCGGTGCCGCCAGGCAGGATGCGCGTATCGGCGGTCGGGGCGTGGGTATGGGTGCCGACCACGAGACTGGCGCGGCCATCGACGAAATAGGCCATGGCCTGCTTCTCGCTGGTCGCCTCGGCATGGACATCGATGATGACGGCGTCGGCGACCTCGCGCAGCGGACAGGCTGCGAGTTCGCGTTCGACCGCGGCGAAGGGGTCATCGAGCGGATCCATGAACAGCCGCCCCATCACATTGACGACCAGCACGCGCGCGCCGTTGCGCGCCTCGATCACGGTCGCGCCGCGGCCGGGCGTTCCGGGCGGATAATTGGCGGGGCGGACCAATGCGGGCTGGCGCTCGATGAAGACCAGCGCCTCGCGCTGGTCCCAGGAATGGTTGCCGAGCGTCACGGCATCGGCCCCCGCGGCCAGAAACTCGTCGCAGATCGCCTCGGTGATGCCGAAGCCACCGGCCGAGTTCTCGCCATTGATCACGACACAGTCGAGCTTCCAGCGCTCACGCAGGCCAGGCAGGCGCTCCTGAACCGCAATGCGACCGGGGCGACCGACGACGTCGCCGAGGAAAAGAAAACGCATGACGGGAACCCTGAACGAAGAAGGAGCGCTTCACTGACGCGAACGCGCACGCGAATCAACCGCAGCGGATGGTTTCGCGCTCGGTCACGATCCAGTCGAGCTTGCGGTCATGTGGCTCATCGGGAACAGCCGCGATCTCCTGCGCACCATAGGCGAGGCCAATCGTAGTGACCGCTCCGAGCTCGGTGAGCGTGCGGTCGTAATAGCCTTTGCCGTAGCCGATGCGGTAGCCCCGGCGGTCGAAGGCCGCGAGCGGCACAAGCAGGATGCTCGGCCTTGCCTGCGGCTGTTGCGGCTCCGGCACCAGCGTACCGAAGCCACCGGGCACGATCGGCTCCCATGGCGCCCAGCTCCGGAAAATCATCGCGCCATTGACGATAGCCGGCAGGCAGAGCGGAACGCCCCGCGCGTGCAGCGCTTCCAGAACCGGGCGGGGGTCGGCCTCGGAGCGCATCGGCCAATAGGCCGAGACGGTTCCGCCTCCAGCCAGCGCCGGCAGCGCCAGGACGCCGGCGACGATGGCCTGATCCCATTCGAGCCGGTCATCGATCTCAAGCGCGTCACGGCGCGCGAGCGCCTCGATCCGCAGCTCGCTCTTGCCGCGGAGCGGCGTCGTTTGAAGGTCAGTGTGCATGGGAAAGTGCGGAGCCACCTTGGCCGTGGAGTTTTCGATCCCGGGACACCTACTAAGTAGGTGGGCGCCATATGTCTGGGTCCAGGGACCCAGTCAGGGACAGCTCCCGAGGAGATCGTATGGGCCCGGGAATACATACTCTCACGCACCGGGCAGCCCCGCCAGAACTATGTAGGACGCTCGCCGGCAAAGCGCCAGTGGCGAGTTGCAGCCGGCGCACAGGATGCTGGCTCACGCCGAGAAGAACTCTCGCACGTCCCGGGTGAGCTGCTGCAACGTCGCCTCGAACGGCAGCAGGTCGGTGTCGATGATCAGATCGCTGAAGGGACGTTCCGCATAACCTTCATGCAGCATGACGCGGATGCGCTCATGCTCGTCCTCGTCGAATGCGCGGCCGCGTGCCGCCGATGTGATACCCGCATAGGAGGCGCGCAGGCTGATGAAGAGCGGGCGAACGCCAGCATCCGTGAAATGACGCCGGTAGAAGATCCAGGTGCTACACCCCAGCGGATAGGCGATCACGACAACTGGCTGAACCGCGAGGATTGTCAGGCCAGTCCTGACCACGGATCGGCTCGTCCGCAGGATTGAGCGATACCAGGGCAGATCCGGATCCGAATGGTCGTCACCGTCGATGAAGCCGCCACCGAGCTCCGTGGCCAGCGCCTTGCCGAGTGTCGTCTTGCCGGCGCCGATCGGGCCGCTCAGGAAGATCGCATAGTGCTGCATCGCCGCTGTTTCACCCAGAGAACGCCTCGGGGCAATCGTCGCCCCCGCAGGGCTACTGCCAGGCCGCCCGCACCAGTCCGTGCTGGATCACGCCGTCGATCGGATCGGGATAGGCGATGCCGTGCCTCGAGGCTTCAGCCGACTGGGCTTGGGATCAGGCTGCGCGCCACGCTTTCGATACGCTCTGCCGCAGTGACCAGCGCTTCGGCGGCGCGCTCCTCGACCTCGCCCAGGCGCTGATCGGCAGAGCCGGCGTCGCCGCGCACAGCCGCGAGCATGTTCTCCAGCGTCGCGACGCGTTCCTTGAGCTCCGACACCTCGTCGGCAACCATCAGCGCGGCCATCACATGCAGACGCATGTCGCCGATCTCGCCAAAAGCCTGGCGCATTTCATCGATCTTGCCGTCATAGAGATTGGCGAGCCCTTCGAGATGGGCTTCCTCGCCGTCGCCGCAGGCCATGCGATAGGCCTTGCCCGCGATCGTGACATTCACCTGCGGCATCACGCCCTCCGTATTCAGTGCTCGCGCGCCTCGGCGCGGGCGATCACGTCACCCACCGCGCCCAACGCCTTCTCCAACCTGCGTTCGACGTCGCCCGCCGCGGTTTCGACCTGGCCGACGCGCGCGATCGCGCCATCGAGCTCCGCTGCGAGCCGGGCCCTGTCATCCTGCATCAAGGTCAGCTCGGTTTCGAGATTGGCCCGTCCGCGCTCCGCCTCGATGCGTCGGCGCGCAGCCGCCTCGAGTTGCGCGAGTGCGCTATCGAGTCGCGCAAGCGCATTGTCCAGCATCAGGCTCGCCACGGTCGTCTCCTCCCTTTCAGTTCGAAGCCGGCTCCATGATTCGCGAGCCTAAAGCAGGATATGAGCAAGTGGGAAACGCTTTCGGGCAGATATTCGCAGCTCTCAACTGTGATAGCAGCCCCCTGATGAATTGACTCCGGGAGAGCGGGCATCCTATCGAGCACCCGCACGAAAACTATGCCCCGAAAGCCTACCGGACCGTCGCCCTCATGCCCTTCCGGCATGGTTCGGACGCGGGACGCGCCCTTCCGCCCGCCGGAGCCAATGACACCATGACCACGATCGACCGCGCCCAGCACGACAAGCTCGCCAACGCCATTCGCGCCCTGGCAATGGATGGCGTCGAGCAGGCGAAGTCCGGCCACCCCGGCCTGCCGATGGGTGCAGCCGACGTCGCAACCGTGCTGTTTACCCGCGTCATGAACTATGACGCCGCCGATCCGCGCTGGCCGGATCGCGACCGCTTCATTCTCTCGGCCGGTCACGGCTCGATGCTGCTCTACGCCCTGCTCTATCTCACGGGCACGCCGGGCATGGAGCTCGACGACCTCAAGAAGTTCCGCCAGCTCGAGTCGAAGACCCCGGGGCATCCCGAGAACTTCATGACTGTCGGCGTCGAGACCACCACTGGCCCGCTCGGCCAGGGTCTCGCCACCGCAGTCGGCATGGCCATGGCCGAGCGCATGCTCGCCGCCGAGTTCGGCAAGAAGGTCGTCGACCACAAGACCTATGTCCTGGCCTCCGACGGCGACCTGATGGAAGGCATCAGCCAGGAAGCGATCGCGCTTGCCGGCCACCACAAGCTCAACAAGCTGATCGTGCTTTGGGACGATAACGGCATCTCGATCGATGGCCCGCTCTCGATCTCCGACTCGGTCGACCAGGTCGCGCGTTTCAAGGCCTGTGGCTGGCGCTCCGAGCGCGTCGATGGCCATGACCCCGACGCGATCGAGGCCGCGATCCGCCGCGCCCAGAAGTCGAACAAGCCGACCATGATCGCCTGCAAGACCGTGATCGGCTTCGGCGCACCGAAAAAGGCCGGCACCTCCAAGGCTCATGGCGAGCCGCTCGGCGCCGAGGAACTCGCAGCCGCGAAGGCCAAGCTCGGCATCACCGGCGCGGCCTTCGAGATTGCCCCCGACATCCTCAAGAGCTGGCGCGCCTTCGGCTCTGCCGGCCACCTCGCCCACAAGGACTGGCTCGCCCGGTTCGAGGCGCTGTCGCCACGCAAGCGCGCCGAGTTCGAGCGCCGCCTCGCCCACACGATTCCGGGCAAGCTCGACAAGGTGATCGTCGCCCACAAGAAGGCCCTTGCCGCCAACCCGGTCACCGTCGCGACCCGCAAGGCCTCCGAGCTCGCCCTCGACGTCATCGTGCCGGTGATGCCGGAGCTGGTTTCCGGCTCGGCCGACCTGACGCCGTCGAACAACACCAAGGCGAAGGGGCTGGAAGACTTCACGCTCAAGACCCCGAAGGGCCGCTACATCCGTTACGGCATCCGCGAGCACGGCATGGCTGCCGCGATGAACGGCATCACCCTGCATGGCGGCTTCCGCACCGCCGGCGGCACCTTCCTGGTCTTCGCCGACTACGCCCGCCCCTCGATGCGCCTGGCGGCCCTGATGGGCCTGCCGGTCGTCTATGTCATGACCCATGACTCGATCGGCCTGGGCGAGGATGGTCCGACCCACCAGCCCGTCGARCATCTCGCCTCGCTTCGCTCGATGCCGAACATGCGCGTGCTGCGCCCGTCCGACGCGATCGAGACGGCGGAAGCCTGGCAGATCGCTCTTGAGCGGACCGGAGGGCCGACCGTGCTGGCGCTCTCGCGCCAGAATCTCGCGCAGCTCCGCACGGATGGCACCGCGACCAACCGTTCGGCCAAGGGCGCCTATGAGTTGCAGGCAGCCGAGGGCGGCAAGGCGCAGGTCTCGCTCTTCGCGTCCGGCTCGGAACTCGAGATCGCCGTTGCGGCCCGCAAGCTTCTGGCCGAGAAGGGCGTCCGCGCCCGCGTCGTCTCCGTGCCCTCGCTCGAACTGCTGCTCGCTCAGGACGAGGCGACGCAGAACCAGATCATCGGCGAGGCCCCGGTCAAGATCGCGATCGAGGCCGCCGTCCGCTTCGGCTGGGATGCGGTGATCGGCCATGACGGCGTCTTCGTCGGCATGGCCTCCTTCGGCGCCAGCGGCCCCTACAAGGACGTCTACAAACATTTCGGCATTACGCCCGACGCAGTGGTCGAAGCCGCATTGAAGCGGCATAACGGCTGAGTTTCACCCGGACACTTGCGTTTGGCCATGCTTTGGCCGATTTGCCCGCGTGAATAACGGCCAACCCGCCGTGAATCGGCGAAGGAGAGGATTGAGATGACGGTCAAGGTGGCGATCAACGGCTTCGGCCGCATCGGGCGCAATGTTCTGCGCGCGATCATTGAGTCGAAGCGCAAGGATATCGAGGTCGTGGCGATCAACGATCTCGGCCCGGTCGAGACCAACGCCCATCTCTTCCGCTTCGACTCCGTCCATGGCCGCTTCCCCGGTACCGTGACAGTCTCCGGCGACACGATCGATGTCGGCCGTGGACCGATCAAGGTCACGGCGATCCGCGATCCCAAGGACCTGCCGCACAAGGCGCTCGGCGTGGACATCGCGCTGGAATGCACCGGCATCTTCACGACCCGCGACAAGGCGGCCGCCCATCTCGCCGCCGGCGCGAAGCGCGTGCTGGTTTCGGCGCCCTGCGATGGCGCCGACCTGACCGTGGTTTTCGGCGTCAACAACAACGCCCTGGCCACGGACCATCTCGTCGTCTCGAACGCCTCCTGCACGACGAACTGCCTCGCGCCCGTCGTGCGCGTGCTGCAGGACGCGGTCGGCATCGACAAAGGCTTCATGACCACGATCCACGCCTATACCGGCGACCAGCCGACGCTCGATACGATGCACAAGGATCTCTATCGCGGCCGTGCTGCCGCGTTGTCGATGATCCCGACTTCGACYGGCGCCGCCAAGGCGATCGGCCTCGTCATTCCCGAGCTGAAGGGCCGTCTCGACGGGACCTCGATCCGCGTGCCGACCCCGAACGTCTCGGTCGTCGACTTCAAGTTCATCTCGAAGCGCAAGACCACGGTCGAGAAGATCAACGAAGCCATCATCAAGGCCTCGAAGCGCGGTCCGCTCAAGGGCATCCTCGCGGTCACCGACCAGCCGAACGTCTCGATCGACTTCAACCACGACCCGGCTTCGTCGACCTTCGCGCTCGACCAGACCAAGGTTTTGGACGACAAGTTCGTTCGCATCCTGGCGTGGTACGACAACGAGTGGGGCTTCTCGAACCGCATGAGCGACACTGCCGTCGCGATGGCGAAGCTCATCTGACGCAACGGCCGGCGGGACCCGGCGCGCTGCCGGGCCCCGCCTGACCCTTCTCGAACGAACGGAACGCGCATGACCAAGATCGAGCCGACCGTCGCCGCGCCGGCGAGCCTCTCCGAACCCTCCATCGCTGCGCCCAGCGCATCGGGAGCAACGGTGACGGCTCTCTCCGCAGCCAGCCGGACCGAAGAGGCGGCGCCGACCGCGGAGCCGCGCAAGCTCGACCAACTCTCTCGCATCGAAGACAAGGCGGCGCGCATCGAGGAGAAGTTTGCCCGCTACGAGGCCGTCTTCACCCGGGCCGAGGCCTCGCTGGAGCGCAGTGCGGCCAAGGTCGAGACCGCGACCGGCGCCATGGACTTCGCGGGAATCCGCCAGGAGGTTGCGGCGCTGCGCGAACGCGTCGACGCGACGCCTCGTTCGGCGACCMTGTTCACGACCGCCCTCGTCACTGCCGTTCTCACCGTGCTGCTCACCATCCTGGTGCTGAAGTTCGGCGTGCCGGGCCTGTTTCCGGGACTTCTGCCACGATGAGCTTCCGCACGCTCGACGACGCCGATCTCGCCGGCAAGCGCGTCCTTGTCCGCGTCGACCTGAACGTGCCGATGGAGGCCGGCAAGGTCACCGACACGACACGCATCGACCGTGTCCTGCCCACCATTCGCGAGATCTCGCAGAAAGGTGGCAAGGTCATCCTGCTCGCGCATTTCGGCCGGCCGAAGGGTCGCGATCCCAAGGATTCGCTGAAGCCGGTCGCCATGGCGCTTGCCCATCAGCTTGGCCAGCCGGTGATCTTCGTCGGTGACTGCATCGGCGAGGACGCCGCCAAGGCCGTCGCCGCGGCCAAGAGCGGCGAAGTCCTGCTGCTGGAGAACACCCGCTTTCACGCGGGCGACGAGAAGAACGACGCCGCCTTCGTCCGGGCGCTCGCCGCCAATGGCGACATCTTCGTCAATGACGCCTTCTCCGCCGCCCACCGCGCCCATGCTTCGACCGAGGGCCTCGCCCATGTGCTGCCGGCCTATGCCGGTCGCACCATGCAGGCCGAGCTGGAAGCGCTGAGCGCCGGGCTCGACAATCCCGCCCGCCCGGTCATGGCGATCGTCGGCGGCGCCAAGGTCTCGACCAAGCTCGAGC
>NZ_JBFTLD010000196.1:0-12626 GCF_056396265.1 Allobosea sp. 05T422_2
CCTCAGGCACCGCCCCGAAAAACGGATTGCGGTTTTCGGGAAAGACGACGCAAACACAGATGGCTGGATCGTCGGACCGGAAGGTCCGGTCTGACGATTTGACGTTGCCGGGTTTCTAGCGAACCGGATCCAGGAACGGCGTGTCCGGCTCGCTGACATAGAAGATCACCACTTTCAGCATCTCGTTGCCGCGGTTGTAGCCGGTCATCTTGACGTTCGGCGGTTCGAGCAGCGATTCGCCGGCCTTCACTGTCACGGCCGTGCGCCCCTGCATTTCCAGGGTGAAGGCGCCTTCGATGACATGGACCGTCACCGGGAAACGGTGCGTATGGAACGGTGTCCTGTCTCCCGGCTTGATCATGGCGGTCATCACCCTGATTTCCTGCTGGGGACCGGTCGGCATTCCCGGAACCACTGTCTTGAGCACGAGTTCAGGGCGCGCCAGCCGTTCGGTTTGGGCGGCGGCCGGCAGTGAGGCGAGGGCGCAGGCGGCGAGCGGCAGGCAACGCATGATCTCCTCCTCTGATCGCGACAATCCTGCTGCCATCATAGCCGCCTGCGCCGCCGCAGGCCCGGCCCATCTTGCCTGCAAAGAAAAACCCCGGATGCTTGCGCATCCGGGGCAGGTGCCTGGCCGTATCGCGTGACCAGGTGGGAGGAACGATTGAGATCACCAGCCAGCGAGCACGTTGCCCTTGAAGCGCTCGGTGACGAAGGCCTTGATCTCGGGTGAGTGATAGGCTTCGACCAGGGTCTTGACCCAGGGCTTGTCCTTGTCAGCCTCGCGCACGGCGATGACGTTGACATAGGGGCCCTTCGGGTCTTCGCGCAGGATGGCCGAGGTCGGCTCGATCTTGGCGTCGACGGCGTAGTTCGTGTTGATCGAGGCGGCCCCGACATCGGCGAGCGAGCGCGGCGCCTGCGCCGCATMGATTTCGATGATCTTCAGCTTCTTCGGATTGGCGGTGATGTCGGCGACGCTCGGCTTCACGCCGACGCCGTCCTTCAGCTTGATCACGCCCTTGTCCTGCAGCAGCAGCAACGAGCGGCCGCCATTGGTCGGGTCGTTCTGGATGGCGACGGTCGCACCATCGGGAATCTCGGCCCAGCTCTTGTACTTCGACGAATAGATCCCGAGCGGGAAGTTCACGGTCAGGCCGACGCTGACCAGCTTGTAGCCGCGGTCCTTCACCTGGTTGTCGAGATAGGGCTGGTGCTGGAAGGAGTTGGCCTCCAGCTCGCCTGCATCCAGAGCCTGGTTCGGTACGACATAGTCGGAGAACTCGACGATCTTGATGTCGAGGCCCTTCTTGGCGGCGATCGGCTTCACCTTCTCGAGGATCTCGGCATGCGGGCCGGGCGAGACGCCGATGCGCAGCGTCTGGTTCTGCTGGGCCAGGGCCGGCACCGAGAGGAGAAGGGCGAGGCCGGAGGCGGCAAGCGCGGCGCGGCGGGTCAGATTGATCGACATGATGTTTCCTTGCGGCTGTTTGAACGGTTGAGGACGGATTGGCTCAGACGTGGCGCAGGCGCTTGTTGAGGCGCCGGGCAAGCCGGTCGCCGATGCTCTGCACGGTCTGGACGAGGACGATCAGCACGGCGACGACGACGGCCATCACGTCCGGCATGAAGCGCTGGTAGCCGTAGCGGATGCCGAGATCGCCGAGGCCGCCGCCACCGACGGCGCCGACCATGGCCGAGAAGCCGATCAGGCTGACGATGGCCAGCGTCAGTCCGAGTGTGATCGCCGGCAGTGCTTCGGGCACCAGGACCTTGCGCACGATCTGCAGCGGGCTCGCCCCCATGGCGCGCGCGGCCTCGACCAGGCCCTGATCGACTTCGCGGATGGCGCCTTCGATCAGTCGCGCGATGAAGGGGGCGGCGGCGACGGTGAGCGGGACCATGGCAGCATTGGTGCCGATCGAGGTGCCGGCGAGCAGCCGGGTGAAAGGGATGATCGCGACAACGAGGATGATGAAGGGCGTCGAGCGCGTGGCGTTGACGAGCACGCCGAGCACGGCGTTGACGGCGGGCGCGGCGAAGAGCTCACCACGTTTGCTGGTCGCCAGGAAGACGCCGAGGGGCAGGCCGATCAGCGTACCGATCCCGGCTGCGACYGCAACCATGAGCAGCGTGTCGGCGGTCGCCTGGGCGATGAGGCGGATGAGTTCAGGAGACATGGCCGATAACCTCCGCCTTGAGTTCGAGGCTCTTCAGGGCGCCGAGCACGGCAGCGAGTTCCGGCTCATGGGCCGTGACCGAGACGAGCAGGCTGCCAAAGGGCTGGCCCGCAATGGCATCGATCCGTCCGGCGAGGATGTTGACATCGACGCCGACGATCGAGCTCAGCCGGCTGATCACCGGGGCCGTCGCATTCTCGCCGATGAAGGTGATGCGCAGCAGGGCGCTGTCGCCTGGACGTGCCTCCGGCCTGACCCGGCCGGCGAGATGGGCGGGAAGTTCGACACCGGTCACCGTCTCGACGAAGCGCGCGGTGGTCGGGTGCTTGGGCTGGGTGAAGACGGTAAAGGTCTCGCCTTCCTCGACGATCCGCCCGCCCTCGATCACTGCAACGCGGTCGCAGATCTCCTTGATCACCGGAATTTCGTGGGTGATCAGCAGGATGGTGATGCCGAGCTCGCGGTTGACCCGCTTCAGCAGGCCGAGGATCGACTGTGTGGTCTCGGGGTCCAGCGCCGAGGTCGCCTCGTCGCAGAGCAGCACCTTCGGCTCGGTCGAAAGCGCGCGGGCGATACCGACGCGCTGCTTCTGGCCGCCGGAGAGTTCGGCCGGATAGCGTTCGCGCTTGTCGGACAGGCCGACGAGATCGAGCAGCCGCGTGACCTGGCGTTCGATCTCGGCCCTGGGCGCGCCTGCAATTTCAAGCGGCAGCGCGACATTGTCGAAGACGGTGCGCGACGAGAGCAGGTTGAAGTGCTGGAAGATCATGCCGATCGTCCGGCGCCGCGCCCGCCAACCGGCTTCGGTCAGCCCTGTGACATCCTCGTCCTCGATCAGGATGCGGCCGGAACTCGCCCGCTCCAGACCGTTKACCAGCCGGATCAGCGTGGACTTGCCGGCGCCGGAGCGGCCGATCACCCCGAGAATTGCGCCGCGCGGCACGGTGAGATCGATACCCGAGAGCGCAGTCACGGCGCCTTGCCMGGAGCGGCCGGAGAAGATTTTGCCGACATTCTCGAACCGGATCGCCGGCTCGGGACTGAAAACGGGGTTGGCACCGACGCTGAAGGCGTCGGGCTTCACGAGAGCGTTCATCATAACCTCAGAGGAGCGTGTGGCAGGACCAGTGCGAGATGCCGAGCTGTTCCAGCGTCACGTCGTGGATGGAGCGGCGTGTGTTCTCGTCTTCGTCCACTCGCTCCTGGGTCGAAGATGGTGCGAGCGCGGTGGAAAGGGCCCGGTCGAGCCAGTCCCGCAGCAATGCGCTCAGGGTCGTGATCAGCGGCATCGGCCTGCCCCCGCTATGACGCCAGCCGCAGCGCGGGACGGCGCTGGGAGGCGGCGAGTTGCCGGGCCGCGATCTCGGCAGCGCTTGGCGTTGCGAAACGGAGGCCCTCGAGTGCGCGAAAGGCGGACGAGGCGGAAATGAAGGTGAAGAAGCGTTCGTCGTTGCGGCGATTGACGAGACCGGCCTGGGTCTCGCCGATTTCGATGATGAATGCTTGCTGGGTCTGCGACTGGGTCATGGCTTACCTCCGCCGCATGGGCGGCGTTCGATTGGGCGGATCGGATTGGGAGAGGCCCCGGCGTCAGCCCGGGCGGTCTTTCAATGCAGGATCAGCATCGACAACAGCAGGCAGCCATCAGCATCGTGGCAGCGGACCGGCGCAAGGTCGAAACGGTCATGTTCATCTCCTCGTCACTGGAGCCCACGACCCGGTCGTGGCGCTTTAGCGTTTGGTGACGCGGCGCAAGCTGCTCGCTCAAATCTCCGCGGCCGCCGAACCATGTCCAGCGACAGTGCCAATTTGGGTGAAAGTGTCCTCTTTGTCAACCCGATCGTTCTTTTAAAGAAACGAATGAAAGGGAATGAATCTTTCGCGCGCCGTTGCCGAGGGGGCAGAAATCTCTCCTCGACCATCCCGCGGACCTCCCCCTGCGACAGAGCGCGGCTTGACGGAGAGCAGGTGACGAGGCCAAGTCGCGCCATGTCGGCCCTTGGTCCCCCGCTTGAGACGTTGCGCCGCTCCGTCCTCGGAGCCTGGCTTGCGGCCGTCTATGCGCTGGCCGTTCTGGCGGCAGGCCTGGCGCCGGCGTCAGCCTTTGCGGCTCATCCAGCGCTCGCAGGTGCGGTTCTGTGTTCCGGGCAGTCCGTCTCGGACACGTCCGAGGTTCCGGAGCCGGCGAATGGCGTCCAGCATTGCATTGGCTGCCCGATCAATCCTGCCCTTGCGATCCCTCCTGTACCGCCTCAGCCGGTGGGCGCGCGCCTTGCGGCCCCGCTGGAGCGCTCCGTTCCCATTCGGACGGATGCCATCCATGGCGCGGTCCTCGGGCTGCCGCAATCGCGAGCGCCGCCGATCGCATCCTGAACACGGTTTCGTCTCTCCCTCTCGTCTCGCGGCCAGCCGGACAGGCCGCCGCAAGCCGGGATTTCCGGCCATTCGCGAATGGCCGCGACCTCTTTCAGGACCATGCTGATGAACAAGCCCGTTCACTACCTCGCCGCGATCGCGCTCACACTCGCGAGCGCCGCCGCCTTCGCCCATGACTACAAGGCTGGCCCGCTGAAGATCGGCCATCCCTGGTCGCGCGCCACGCCGGCCGGCGCCAAGGTCGGCGGCGGCTACCTTTCGATCGAGAATACCGGTTCGACGCCCGACCGGCTGATTGCGGTCTCTGCGCCCTTCGCCGGTCGCGGCGAGATCCATGAAATGGCGGTCACCAATGGCGTGATGACCATGCGCGAGCTTGAAAAAGGTATCGAAATCCCGGCCGGCGCCAAGGTCGAGCTGAAGCCCGGCGGTTTCCACATCATGTTCCAGGAGCTGAAGCAGCCGTTGAAGCAGGATGAGCGCGTCAAGGGCACGCTGACCTTCGAGAAGGCTGGTGTGGTGGAGGTCGAGTTCAAGGTCGAGGGGATCGGCGCCAAGGGCGCAGCCGCCGAGCACACGCACTGAGCGCTTGAAGACAAGGCGATGGCCCCCTCTCGTTGAGAGGGGGCCATCGCGATTCCGGCCTTCAGAACCTGGCGCGCGGGTCGTGCTTTGCCAGCCGCGTCAGCAGATAGTCCACTTCCGCCTTGGCCGCGGCCGTCAGACCGGCGCCCGGCTTGCGCTGGGCGTCGCTGGCCAGGATGCCGCGCTTCATCATCGTATATTTGCGGACGGCAAGGCCGACACCCTGCTGCTGCTCGTAGCGCAGCAGGGGGAGGTGCGCGTCGAAGATGTCATGAGCCGCGTCGCGCTTGCCTTCGCTGGAAAGGCGGACGACGTCGATCAGCAATTCCGGGAAGGCATAGCCGGTATTGGCGCCGTCAGCCCCACGCTCCATCTCGAAATCGAGGAAGAGCCCGCCATTGCCTGTGAGGATCGCGATCTTGCGCAGGCTGCCTTCCGCCTGGAACTTGCGCAGCGTCGAGATCTTCTCGAGTCCCGGCCAGTCCTCGTGCTTCAGCATTACGCAGGACGGGTTGTCCTGGACGATGCGGCGGATCACGGCCGGCGTCATCACCACCGAGAGCGTCAGCGGGTAGTCCTGGATGACGAAGGGAATGTCGCTGCCGATCGCCTCGACGGCCTGGGCGTAATAGCCGACGATCTGGTCGTCGGTGCGCAGGCTCGGCGGCGGGGCGATCATTACGCCGCCGGCGCCGAGATCCATCACCTGCCGCGCCAGCGAGCGCATAGCCGCAAAGCCCGGCGCCGAAACGCCGACGATGATCGGCTTGCCACCCATCTTCGCGACGGCGCGCTTGACGAGCCCGACGGACTCTTCCGGTTCGAGCTTCGGCGCCTCGCCCATGATGCCGAGCACGGTGATGCCGTCAGAACCGATGCCGGCGTAGAAATCGAAGAGCCGGTCGGTGCTCGTCCAGTCGATGGCGCCATCGGGCGTGAAGGGGGTCGGCGCAATGGGATAGACGCCGCGGGCGTCAGGGGTCAGCTGCATGGTCAGGTTCCTCGAAGTCTCTTCAGGCGATCCGGGTGCGGACGGTGCCGACGCCGTCGATGGCGCCTTCCAGCACGTCGCCCTCGACGACGGCGGCGACACCTTCCGGCGTGCCGGTGAAGATCAGGTCGCCGGGAGCCAGCGCGACGAGGCCGGAAAGATAGGCGATCGTCTCCGGCACGCTCCAGATCAGCTTGGCGAGATCGGAGGTCTGGCGCACGCGGCCATTGACCGTGAGCTCGATCTTGCCGGCCGCGGGATGGCCGCTATGGCTCGCGGGCACGATCTCCCCGATCGGGGCCGACTGGTCGAAGCCCTTGCCCATGTCCCAGGGGCGGCCGGTCTTCTTGGCTTCGCCCTGCAGGTCGCGGCGGGTCATATCGAGCCCGGCCGCATAGCCATAGACATGCGAGAGCGCCTCGGAGACCGGGATGTCGCGCCCGCCGGTGCCAATCGCGACGACCAGCTCCATCTCGTGGTGCAGGTCCTTGGTCTTGCTGGGATAGGGCATGTCGGTGCCGTTGATCACCACTGCGTCCGCGGGCTTGGTGAAGAAGAACGGCTCCTCGCGGTCGGGATCGCCCCCCATTTCGCGGGTATGTTCGGCATAGTTGCGTCCGACGCAGAAGATGCGGCGCACGGGGAAGAGCCCGCCACCCGCTACCGGAACCGCGTTGATGGCGGGCGGTTCGATCACATAATTCGTCATGACGCAGCGCTCCCTCGATGTCGTGCCGTTCATGGGCGAGCGACGGGCGCGAAGCAAGGGGCCGGGCGCTCGTGGCGGGGCTGCGCGCCCGGCATTGCCACGTGACGGTTCAGGTGGATGCGGGAGCTTCTGGCGGCGTCGGCAGCAGCCGCTCGAGCACCGCGCGCAGTGCGCGCGCGGCGGCCTCGACATCGTCCTGCACGAACAGCGCGCCGATCACGGCAATGCCGTCAGCCCCTGCCTCGATGACCGAGGCCGCATTCATTGCCGTGATGCCGGCGATGGCTCCGACCGGGAGCGGCCCCAATGCGGCAGCAGCCTTGCGCCGCAGGGCCGTGAAGCCGTCGAGACCGAGCGAGGAGCCGGCATTGTCCTTGTGCGAGGTCTGGAAGACACCGCCGATGCAGGCATAGTCGATCTTCGCCGAGGCCAATGCGGAGAGTTCATCCTCATGCTTCAGCGTCGCGCCGATGATGGCGCGGGGCCCGAGCAGGCGGCGGGCATCGTTCGGCTTCATGTCGTCGGCGCCGAGATGGACGCCGTCGGCACCGGAAGCGAGCGCGACATCGACGCGATCGTTGATCAGCAGCGGCACCCTTGTGCCGTGCAGGGCCGAGCGGATGGCCCGGGCCTCGCGCACCATCTCGCGCGTCGTCTCGGTCTTGGCGCGCAGCTGGATCAGGGTGGCGCCGCCATCGACCGCGGCACGCGCCAGGTCGGCCAGCGAGCGCCCGGCCGCGATCTGCGGATCGACAATGCCGTAAAGGCGGATATCAACGCTCACCCGTGCTCTCCCATCCGTTCGCGCAGCGTGGCCTCGTCCATCCCTGCCAGCGCGTCGATCAGGTGCACGGCGAAGCTGCCGGGCCCTTGCGATGTCTCTGCCGCAATCTCGCCGGCGACGCCATAGGCGGTCAGCGCGGCGGCGGCCGCGACTGCCGGATCGCCCTCGACCGCGCAGCATGCCGCGATCAGGGCGCCCGCTGCGCAGCCGACCCCGGTGACCCTCGTCATCAGCGGATGGCCATGGGAGACGGACAGCATGCCGCCTGCGCGCATGATCCGGTCGACCTTGCCGGTGGTGACGAGCGTGAGGTTGCGCTCGCGCGCCGTCTTGAGATCGGCAGCAAGCGCGGCCATCTCGGTCGCGTTGCCGCGCACGACGATGTTCGGCAGGCGCAAGACCTCGCGCGCCACGCGCTGGCGCAGCGGCGAGAGTTCGACGAAGACCGGATCGAAGACCAGCGGTTTCTGTCGGTCGCGCGCGACCTCCAGCAGCTTCGGGATGGCGAGTTCGCTCTCGGCATTGATCGTGCCGATGTTGATCAGGATCGCGCCGGCGCCCTCGGCCATTGCCGCGATCTCGTCGACATGGATCGCCATGGACGGGATCGCGCCGAAGGCGAGCAGCATGTTCGCCGTAATGTTCTGCGCCACCGTATTGGTGAGGCATTGCACCCGCGGGCGGCTCGCTGCCACCCGCGCCAGCACGCCTGCAACGACCGTCGCGTCGAGGCGGGCCGCGGTCATCGTCGCGCTCATTCCGCCGCCGGCAAGTAGAGATTGCCGCCCTTGGCGAGGAATTCCTGCGATTTCTCCGCCATGCCCTCGAGCGCCGCGCGTTCGTTCTCGCCCATCGCCAGCACTTCGGCGCGCAGATCCTGCGTGATCTTCATCGAGCAGAATTTCGGCCCGCACATCGAACAGAAATGCGCGACCTTGTGGGCATCCTTCGGCAGGGTCTCGTCATGGAAGGAACGTGCCGTATCGGGGTCGAGCGCCAGGTTGAACTGGTCCTCCCAGCGGAAGTCGAAGCGGGCGCGCGAGACCGCGTCGTCGCGGATCTTGGCCGCTGGATGGCCCTTGGCGAGATCGGCGGCATGGGCCGCGATCCGATAGGTGATGACGCCGGTCTTGACGTCGTCGCGGTTGGGAAGGCCGAGATGCTCCTTGGGCGTGACATAGCAGAGCATGGCGCAGCCGAACCAGCCGATCATCGCCGCGCCGATGCCCGAGGTGATGTGGTCGTAACCCGGCGCGATGTCGGTGGTCAGCGGTCCCAGCGTGTAGAACGGCGCCTCGCCGCATTCGCGCAGCTGCTTGTCCATGTTCTCCTTGATCTTGTGCATCGGCACGTGGCCCGGGCCCTCGATCATCACCTGGCAGCCCTTGTCCCAGGCGACCTTGGTGAGCTCGCCCAGCGTCTCCAGCTCGGCAAACTGGGCGCGGTCATTGGCGTCGGCGATCGAGCCCGGACGCAGGCCGTCGCCGAGCGAGAAGGAGACGTCATATTTGCGCATGATCTCGCAAATCTCGTCGAAGCGCTCGTAGAGGAAGCTCTCCTTGTGGTGCGCGAGGCACCAGCGCGCCATGATCGAGCCGCCGCGCGAGACGATGCCCGTGACGCGGCTCGCAGTGAGCGGGACATAGGGCAGGCGCACGCCGGCATGGATGGTGAAATAGTCGACGCCCTGCTCGGCCTGCTCGATCAGCGTGTCCTTGAAGACCTCCCAGTCGAGCTTGATCGGGTCGCCGCCGACCTTCTCAAGCGCCTGGTAGATCGGCACCGTGCCGATCGGAACCGGCGAGTTGCGCAGGATCCAGGAGCGGATGTTGTGGATGTTGCGGCCGGTCGACAGGTCCATCACCGTGTCGGCGCCCCAGCGGATCGCCCAGACCAGCTTSTCGACCTCCTCGGCAGCGCCGGACGTCACGGCCGAATTGCCGATATTGGCGTTGATCTTGACCAGGAAATTGCGGCCGATCGCCATCGGCTCCAGTTCGGGGTGGTTGATATTGGCCGGGATGATGGCGCGGCCGCGGGCGATTTCCTCGCGCACGAATTCAGGGGTGACGAATTCCGGAACCGAGGCGCCAAAGCTCTCGCCATCGGCATGGCGCTCGCGTGCGCCTTCGAGCATCGCGGCGCGGCCGAGATTCTCGCGATGCGCGACATAGATCATCTCGGGCGTGATGATGCCGGCCTTGGCGAACTCGTACTGGGTCGCCATCTGGCCGGGCTTCGCCTCGAGGATCGGGCGTGGGGCCGGGCAGGCGGGAACGAGCTGTTCAGGCGAGATATGGCCGTTATCGGCGGCAGTGACGGCGCGGCCGGGCACGGTCGTGAAGCCGGAGGCATCGAGCCAGGCGCGGCGCGGCTGCGGCAGGCCGGCATTCAGGTCGATCGTGACATCGCTCTCGGTGAACGGACCGGACGGGTCGTAGATCCGGACCGGCGGCTCGGAATCGGTGGTGAGCTGAACTTCGCGGAAGGGCACCCGCATCTCGGGATGGTCCGGCGGCGCGACATAGATCTTGCGCGAGCCGATGATCGGTCCGGTCGTCACGCTTTGAGGGGCAGCCTTGACGGTATTCTTCTGGGGCTTGGTGTGGGCGTTCATGGGATCTCCTCCTTGGTCCAAGGTTCAGGAGATCCGGGTTTAGAAGCGGTCCAGTTGCTGTCTGCGGGTACACGTGTGGCGCACGCCGCGTTCCAGTCCCTCCGCCGGTATGACCCGGATCAGGTTCGACGGGTTCGGCTTTGGACGCCATCTCAGCTCTTGCGAGCACCCCTCGGAACGAAGCGGAGGTTAGGGCCGGCGGCTCTTGAACGCAACCGGCAAGGGGCGGGATGCGGCCCTGCCATGCGGCGCCGGAATGCCGGGCTCAGGCGAGAATGTCGACGTTCTGGCCCTGGCCAGCGGCAAGAGTAGCCTTCTGGGACTCGGCACTCTGCTGCAGCATATCCACGAGCGCCTGGTCGGACGTCGCCTGCTGCTTCACCATCGCTGTCTGCAAGGTCTGGCGGGTCGAGGCTGCCTGGCTTGCGGCAAAGCCCTGCGCGATCGCGACGGTTGTCTCACTCATCTCAACTCTCCTTACGACAGGTCTTAAGCCGGAGAGCTTGCTGATTCCTGAATCCCCTGATCCGGGGAGACCGGCGCGACGGTCGCCCGCCGCGCCGGTTCTATTGGTTCACTGCGGCTGATTCTGCCCGGCCAGCAGCGGGGTGATGCGTCGGAGCGTGACGCGGCGGTTCTCGCGGGCGGCCTCCTGCGTCTGCACCTTGAGATACTGCTCGCCATAGCCCTGCGTCGTCAGGTTCTCCGGCGGCACCTGGAAATCGCGCGTCAGGATCTCGGCGACCGATTGGGCCCGGCGATCCGAGAGCGAGAGGTTGTCGACATCCGAGCCGACGGCGTCGGTATGGCCCTCGACCAGGAAAACCTCGTTCGGCGCGCGCTGCAGTGCCTGGCTGATCGAGGCGGCAATCACCGAGAGCCGCTGCGCCTGGTTGGGGGTGACCTCCCAGGACCCGGTCTCGAAGGTTACCGTGTCGATATCGACGCTGCGCATGCGGGCGCGCAGGTCCGGCGAGTAGCGGACCTCGTCGAGCGTGTAGCGGCGCGGGATCGCGGCGATCGGCGGGGCGGTGATCGTCTCATAGATCAGGCGCTGGTCGGCCTGCTCGGCGTCGACGATATAGCGCTCGCGCGGGATCGGCAGCGGCGGCGGCGGCAGCACGACGACCTCGTCCGAGAAGCGCATATCCGGCCGATCGCGGCGGGTGTTGTCGATCATCACGATCTCATCGCCATCGCGCATGCGCCGGGTCCGGCGGATCAGGCGGCCATCCTCGTCGGTCACGGTGATGATGCGGCTGCCGTCCGGCCGTTCGAACACGGTGACGTTCTCGTCTCCGCGCCGTTCGGTCCGTCCCTGCCAGCCGAGGTCGCGGAAGCGCTCGGTCTCGTCGCGGCGGATGATGGCACGGTCGTCGTCGCGGATGATCGTGCGACCGGGCTCGCGAATGATCGTGACGTCGCCCTCGCGGCGCTCCTCGCGGCGCCCGCGGACATCGTCGAGGCGCGTCGCGCCCTGCGTCGCCATGATGCCGCCGAGTACGCCTACGCCAAGGCCGATCGCAGCCGCGCCACCGAGGCCGATGCCACCGCGACGGCCCTGCCGGTCAGGCGGGGGCAGTTGCCCGGGTCCAGCGGCTGGAGGCTGGCCGGCCGGAGGCGGAGCGAGCGTCTGGCCCGGCTGCGGCGGTGCAACGGGCGGCGGGACTGCGCCGGGCGCGCGACCGCCGGGGGGCGGGGCGAGCGGGGCTGCTGCCGGCGGCTGAGCGGGTAGCGGCGCCGGAACCTGACCGGGTGTTGCAGAAGGCGGTTGGCCGGCTGGCGGCGCGCCGGGCGCACGACCACCCGGAGGCSGCRCCAGYGGCTGGGTSRCGGGCGGCTGRGCTTGCGGRGCMGTTCCTGGCACCGGYGCTGGYGTCGGGCGAGCCGCCGGAGGCTGGCCCGGAGCTGCCGCTGGCGCCTGGCCGGCCGGTGGCGTGCCGGGCGCACGGCCGGCAGGAGGTGGCGCCAGCGGGGCGGTAGCGGGCGGCTGGGTTTGCGGAGCCGCTCCGGGAGCGCGTCCCCCTGCTGGGGGCGTCAACGGTGCGGTTGCCGGCGGCTGCGCCTGTGGGGCGGGAATCGGACGGGCTGCCGGCGGCTGCACGGGGGCCGGGACGGGCGGCTGGGCGCGCGGCGGCACGGCCTGAGGCTGGCTGGGCTGGGCTGGAGGAGCCGGGCGCGGCACCGCCGGGATTGGCTGAGGCGCGGAGGAGGGCGGGGGCGCGGGTTGCGGCCGTATGGCTGGTGGGCGTCCGGGTTCGCCGGCGCCCGGCGGCACGGGGCGCGGCATCTGCGGCTCGCGGCGCGGTTCAGGCGGCGGCGCGGCGGGTGGGCGTGGCTGCGCGGGTGGCGCTGCGCTTGGCGCCGGAGGCGCGACCGGCCGC
>NZ_JBFTLD010000197.1:0-12586 GCF_056396265.1 Allobosea sp. 05T422_2
GTGTGGAGGCTGGCGCCGCTCGAGCCGAATACGGAGATCTGCTGCCGGCTCGCATAGCGCTGCAGCTCGTAGAGACGCACGCCTCCTTTCAACAGACGCTCGCGGTACTGGGCATAGGCCCCGTGGACTGCAGCGACATCCGTCGCCGCCAGCGAGTTGGTCAGGATCGCGACATCGACCCCCCTTGCGACCAGACCGCTCAACTGCGCCGTCCCGTCGCTGCCGGGAATGAAATAGGGAGACGTGATCTCGAGCACATCCCGGCTGGCGGCGATGCTGGGCATGAGCGCGCCCAGCAACCAGTTCTCCCGCTTGCCGCCGAAAGCCTTCTCGGGTGGATCCGAAATGATCTTGGCCTCGCGTGCCCAGTGGATCTTCTCGGAGAGATTGAGCGTGTCCGTCAGCGACATGCGCTCGCGGACACGCTCGATATAGGGACGCGCGCGAGCGCTCTTGAGCAGCTTCGCGAGTGCGTTGCGCAAGCGCGCCAGCTTCGGTTGCCGCCAGGTCACCAGGGCATCGATCGGGATCACCACGTCGCTGTTCCAGAAGGCGTCGAAGACAGCTTCCGTCTGCTTCACCGCGGCTCCGACGAGCAGAACGTCGAGGTCTTGGAAGTTGGAGGATTTGGCAGCGGCGAAATATTCATTGCCGATGTTGCGGCCACCGACGATTGCCAGCCGACCATCGCTGATCCAGGCCTTGTTGTGCATCCGCCGCGTCACGGAGACCGCGCGCAGCACCATCTCGATGCCGCGCCGCAAGCCACCGCGCCGAGCCCGGCTCGGATTGAACAGTCTGACCGAGATGTTGGGATGCCCATCGAGCGAGAGATAGGCACCGTCCAGCCCGCGGGTGTTGATGTCGTCGATCAGCAGCCTCACCCGCACGCCACGATCGGCGGCAGCCAACAATTCGTGGGCGAGAAGCAGTCCGGTCAGATCGTTCTTCCAGACATAGTACATAAGGTCGAGGCTGCGCCCGGCACTGCGGGCCGCAACCGCCCTCGCCGCAAAAGCGTCGAGATTTTCAGAGAGCAGCAGGAGGCCGGTTTCGTTCTCGCGCCCGGCGACGAGCTGCGAGAGGATCCTGTCCAGCAGCGTCTCGTCATCGGCGACGGCCAGGGCGCTGGACGGCGGCCCCTTCGCACGCCGGGCGAAATGGCCATAGGAATAGGTTGCGATGGCCGATGCCAGGGCGAGCAGGCCAGCGAATGCAACGATGATCAGGAGCAAGTGCATCATGGTCGAGGAGAGGCCGGGTCGTCGCAGCGAGGAGCCACTAGGGCACTCGCGGCGARGGTTGGATCCATCTCTCCTCTGCTAGATCTGGACGACAGATGAACGACCGCTTGCCGGACACAGTATCGAGAACAGCCCGGGACAGGTTGAACAGACTGCATTACGAATCGTTCTGTTACAAACAAACCTCTGCCCATCACCCTTCCGCCTAACGCCTCAGGAAACCGTTGTTCATGTTCCGGAAACGTCGGCTCCCGCGGGGGCTCAAATCCCTCGGACCGCTGATGGCCACGGCTTTGCGGCAACAGCGCAAATCCTATTCCAACGGCGATCACCGCGCGAGCCGCGGCAACACGCTGGTCGCCTCCTATAACATCCACAAATGTGTGGGCCGCGACCGGCGTTTCAATCCTTGGCGCACGATGAACGTCATCAAGGAGATCGATGCGGATGTGATCGCGCTGCAGGAAGTCGATCAACGCTTCGGAGAGCGCCTGGGACTGCTCGACCTTCACGCGCTGGAGCGTGAATGCGGGCTCACGGCCGTGCCGCTCCGGGCCACCCGCAACGGGCATGGCTGGCATGGCAATCTGGTGCTGTTCCGAGACGGCGTGGTCGACAGGGTCGAGCAACTCGTGCTGCCGGGTGCCGAGCCTCGCGGCGGCCTGGTCGTCGACCTGACATTGCGCGCCGGTCCGGTACGGATCATTGCCGTGCATCTTGGCCTGCTGCACCGCTCGCGGACGCGCCAGGTCCGGAGCATCCTCGCAGCCTCGGAGCCTCCCGACGGCCGCCCGGTCGTGGTGATGGGCGATTTCAACGAGTGGCGGATCGGCAGGCACTCGTCCCTGCAGGAGCTTCATCCGGATTTTGGACCGCTCGACGGTGCCGTGGCGAGTTTCCCGACGCGCTTTCCGGTCTGGTCGCTCGATCGCATCATCGCCAACCCGCATGATCTGGTTTCGCTCATCGAGGTTCACGACAGCCCTCTCGCCCAGATCGCCTCCGATCATCTGCCGATCAAGGCCGCGCTCAGCCTCGGACAGGCGGCTCGCCCCGAGCGTTCCCCCTCCCCGGGCGTGGTGACGGCTGGCCGGATAGAGCACGCCGCCCAGAGGCAGGGCGTGAAGAGCCCCGTTTGAAGAACKGCTCCGGGGGCTCGCCCGTGACGCCCCGCCCCCTGGACTGAGCAACCATCATCAGCAAGAATCGCCTGTACCGCTGGGTAAGCACCCCCGCCATGCATCCGGGCGCGCCGCCTGCGGTGGCATCATCCGAGATCTGACGCTAGCTTGCACAACAATCGATCGCTTAGCCCGTCACGCGGTTGGCACCATGCAAGGGGCGAGAGGACTTCATGACTGCGACAGCCACCGAGCCGGCAGCGTTGATCGAGGATGCGGTTGAACTGCGGACGCATATCGGCCCGGTCAACCCGATCGCCGACAGCAAGGTGCTGAAGCATCTTGATCAGTTCTGCCGCGACTTTATCGCGCTCTCGCCCTTCCTTGTCATCGCCAGCGGTGACGGTGCAGGTGGTGCCGATGCCAGCCCGCGCGGCGATGCACCCGGCTTCGTCAGGGTCCTAGACGACAGGACATTGCTGATCCCGGACCGGCGTGGCAACAACCGGGTCGACACCTTTGGCAACATCCTCGCGTCGCCCGGCATCGGCCTGATCTTCATGGTGCCCGGCATCAACGAGACCCTGCGGGTGAACGGCCGTGCCAGAGTCACACGCGAGCAGGGCCTGCTGGAACCCTCGACCGTCCAGGAACGCACCCCGGTCACCGGCATGCTGGTCGAGATCGACGAAGCCYATTTCCATTGCGGCAAGGCGTTGATCCGCTCGAAGCTCTGGGACCCCGCGACGCAGGTTCCGCGGCACAGCTTCCCTTCGCTCGGCCGCATCGTGGCTGAACAGACCAAGGCGATCGGAGTGGCGGAAGCCGAAGCGAATCTCGCGGAGGGTTACAAATCGCGACTTTATTAGAGTTCAAGCTGCAGGATGCTTAGGGACAGGCGCCGCTTGATCGTCAAAGTTCGCTCGGCCCTGTTCGCCTGCCTGGTCGGGATCTGCTCGCCTGTCATTCCGGCGAGGTCCGAAGTCGCTGGCCCAGATTTCTGGGCCGTCACCGGCATTGCCGGACATGATGTCCTCGCCCTGCGCGCGGCGCCGAAGCCGTCAGCCGCCAGAACGGGGGTGGTTCCGTCCGACGGCCGGCGGCTGCAGAATCTTGGCTGCACCGGCGTGCCATCTCTGGCGGAATGCCAGCGAATGAGCCCGAAGCAGCAACGGGTGGCTCGGGCGGGGCGATGGTGCAAAGTCCGGTACAACGGCCGCACGGGTTGGGTCCGGGGGAAATTTCTGCGCGAGGCGGCGGTTAAGGCAACGGCCGGGGCTTGCGGTTTTCGGGAAAGCCGCTGCAAACACAGAAAGTTAGATCATCGGACCGGATACGAGATCCGGCCCGATGATAGGGACCGCTCGGCCACCGCCTTGAATGAAGCGGCCGAAGCTGCCGGGCGGGCGCCAAGGGGCACACCACCCGGCGTAGCCGACGTCAGCTGCGCTGCGAGTCGAGCTGCTCCTGGTTCTTCTCAACCTCCTGCGCCTTCGTGTAGCTCTCGATCAGGAGCTGATAGGGCGGGAAGATCCTCGTGTAGACCTCCGCCCATTGCTGGGCGTCGTCGCGATTCCAGGTCTTTTGGAGCTCCGAGGCTACCGCCGCGGTGTCCATCGGCACGACGCCGGCCTGGACGACACGAGCAAGCGTGATCTCCTGCGCCATCTTCGAATAGGTGCCGGACGCGTCGATGACCGCGAAGACCTTGTACCCGTCGGCAACCGCGCTGATGCTCGGGAAGGCCATGCACACGCTGGTGATCGTGCCGGCGATGATCAGCGTCTTGCGCCCGGTCGCTTTCACCGCAGCGACGAAGTCCGGATTGTCCCAGGCATTGATCTCGCCACGACGCGCAACATAGGTCGCATGCGGGGCATTCTGGTGGATCTCCGGTATCAGCGGACCGTTTGGCCCCTGCGGCACCGACGCCGTCGTGATCACCGGCATCTTGCTCAGAGTTGCCATCTTGGCCAACGCGGCTGCATGGGCGCGCAGCGTCGTCATCGGCATGTCTGCGACGGTCTGGAACAGCCCGCTCTGATGGTCGATCAGCAGCATCACGGCATCGTCGGGATCGATGACCGGCCGTTGGCCGTTGAAGTTCGCGATATTCGCAAAGGTGCTCATGGCTATCCTCATGTGATCTGGATTGATGCGGTTGCGAGGCCGGTCACTTCGACGCCTTCACCGCGCTGTAGCTGGAAATCAGATTGCGATAGTCGGGGATGTGGTTGGAGAAGAGCGCCCCCAGGCCTTCGACATCGTTGCGCCAGTCGCGATGCAGCTCGCAGGCGACACCGAACCAGGTCGTCAGCTGCGCCCCGGCTTCCGACATCCGATCCCAGGCCGAGTGCCGGGTGATCTCGTTGAAGGTGCCTGAGGCGTCAGTCACAACGAAGACCTCGTAGCCCTCGGCCAACGCGGAAAGCGCCGGAAATGCCACGCAGACCTCGGTCACCACGCCCGCAATGATCAGTTGCTTGCGTCCGGTCGCCTTGACCGCCTTGACGAAATCCTCGTTGTCCCAGGCGTTGATCTGGCCCGGGCGCGGGATATAGGGAGCCGAGGGGAAGATCTCCTTCAGCTCCGGAACCAGAGGTCCGTTCGGCCCATCCTCGAAGCTCGTCGTCAGGATGGTGGGCAGCTTGAAGTATTTGGCGAGGTCGGCGAGCGCCAGGACATTGTTCTTGAACTGATCGGGGCCGATATCGCGAACGAGCGACAGCAGGCCGGCCTGATGGTCGACAAGCAACACCGCAGCATTGTCCTTGTCCAGGCGCGTATAGGGCTTGGTCATTGTCATGATCCTTGCTGGTCTTGTGGTTCCGCTATCGGGGCGGCGATGGCGCCGCCCCTCCAGGAACGGCCCCGGCGCGGACATCCGGAGCCTCCTGTCCTCAGCGCCCGTACGCCGCCTGCGGGATGGCGCCGAACCGGCCGCTCTGGAAATCGATCATCGCCTGACGGATCTCCTCGGCCGTGTTCATGACGAAGGGGCCATGCATGACTACCGGCTCGTCGAACGGCGCGCCGCTGACGATCAGCACCGCGGCATCGCTGTCGRCCTCCAGGGTCACCTCGCCGCCCAGACGGTCGAACAGGATGAACTGTGCTTCCCGCGCCTTGTCCGCGCCATTGATCAGGATGTTGCCGCGCAGGACGACGACGCCGAGGGTGTGGCCTTCCGGAAGGACGAGCGAAGTTGCCCCGTCACGCAGCAGCTGCAGGTCCCAGATATTCATGGGCGTGAACGTATGGGCCGGCCCGACATGTCCCTGGTAATTGCCCGCGATCACCCTGAGCGTACCCGCCCCATCGGGCAGCTTGACCGCAGGGATCTCCTTGTCGAGCAGCGTCTGGTAGCCGGGAGCTGCGCTCTTGTCCTTGKCCGGGAGGTTGACCCAGAGCTGAACCATCTCGAGCGTGCCGCCCTTGCGGGTGAAGGCTTCCGAGTGGAACTCCTCATGCAGGATACCTGACGCGGCCGTCATCCACTGCACGTCGCCAGGGCCAATCAGACCGCCCTTGCCGGTTGAATCGCGATGCTCGACCTCCCCCTGATAGACGATGGTCACCGTCTCGAAGCCGCGATGCGGGTGCGTGCCGACACCACGGGGCTGAGCGGCCGGCGCGAACTGTGCCGGCCCGGCATAGTCGAGCAGCAGGAACGGGCTGACATGCTCGCCCTGACCGGCATGCGAGAACATCGAGCGGACGGGAAAGCCATCCCCGATCCAATGGGGATGCGGGCTGCTGAAGACCCCGAGAACCTTTCTCATTGCGTTTCTCCTTGGGAGCGTTGCAAAGGCGTTGCGTTGGCCAGGAGAATAAGAATGAGACAAAATGGCCGGTAGACGGCATTATCTCGCCACTGTGTCCTATGAGCAGGACAATGGAGCATCCGATGCAGGACCTGAACGATCTCTATTTCTTCGCTCAGGTCGTCGACCATCAGGGTTTCGCTGCGGCAGCCCGAGCGCTGGGAATGCCGCGTTCGCGGCTGAGCCGCCGGCTAGCGCTGCTTGAGGAGCGACTGGGCGTGCGTCTCGTGCAGCGCTCGACGCGGCGCTTCGCCGTCACCGAGATCGGCCGCGAGTATTATCGCCATTGCGTCGCGATGCTGGTCGAGGTCGACGCCGGCCAGGAAGCGATCGAGCGGGCCCGGGCCGCACCTCAGGGCATCGTGCGCGTCGCCTGCCCGTCAGCCGTGCTCTATTTCCAGATCGGCGGCATGGTCGCCCGCTTCCTTGCCGCCTGGCCCAAGGTCGAGGTGCAACTGGAAAGCACCAATCGGCGCGTCGACGTCATTCGCGAAGGCTTCGACATCGCCATCCGGGTTCGTTTCCCGCCACTGGAGGAAAGCGAGCTGGTGATGAAGGTTCTGGCCGAGAGCACCCAGCGGCTGGTCGCCGCGCCCCGCGTGCTGAAAGACATCGCCCGGCCTCTCGTTCCCGCCGACCTCAGCGCATTGCCCAGCCTGTCCTGGGGAGATCCGCATCAGGAGCATGAATGGCGCCTCAGCGGGCCCAGCGGCGCCACGGCGATCATCCGCCACACCCCTCGGCTGGTCACTGAGGACATGGTTGCGCTGCGGCTTGCCGCGCTTGAGGGCGTTGGCGTCGTCCAACTCCCGACCATGGTGGTCCAGGACGACCTGCAAGCGGGAACGTTGGTCGAGGTCCTGCCGCACTGGACGCCGCGGGCCGGCATCATCCACGCCGTTTTTCCGTCGCGCCGCGGTCTCCTGCCATCCGTCCGTGCCCTGCTTGATGTCCTGGCCGCCGAATACGCGGTGCTTGACCGGGCCGAGAAGGAGGCCTTCGCCGTCGCGGGCCGGCCGTGATCCCGCAATGCCCGGATCGGATCAATTCGCCGAGGGCCGATCGATCGCCGCACGCAGCAACAGATAGAGCACCATTGCGTTCAGCAGGTGCCAGAGCCAATGCGTGCCGAAGGGGACGCTCTGGCACAGAACCTGGTCCAGCGTGCGCAAGCTGAGCGACAGCGCAAAGACCAAACCGGCGAGGCCGAGCAGACGTGCCGCCGTATCGCCCTCACCGCGCATCCGCACCGCGAACGCGACCCCAAACAGCGCCAGCACGAAGGAGGCATATCCGCCGGAGCCGCGCATGCCGGGCGGCAGCAGCGCGCCGAGCCCCGACACGAGCAGGAAGGACGCAAGCAGGAAGAACAGTGTACCGCCGGCCGCGACCGCTGGCCGCGCCCCCATGAAACGGACGAGAGCCAACCCGAAATAGGAGAACGCGAAGAACTGGATCGGAAGCACATCGGCCAGCAGCGTCCAGCGTTGCGGCATGGTGTGGAACAGGAACGAGCCGATACCGATCATGACGACGAGAGCAATCAGCGCKGCAGCTGGCCAGTCGCGCCGACCCGAGCGCCGATAGAGCAGAAGGCCCGCGATCGCGGCCAGGATGAAGGCGCCATTGCTGAGCGCGTTCATCGGCTCTGCCCAGAAGGCCTGGCTGGCGCGTTCGCAGTAGCCAAAGGACATGATCGCTTGTGACGGCAACAGCAGCTTCTCCAGCGTCAGCCCAGCTTGCCACAGCGCCCCGGCGACGGCGACGCAAGCGCGACATTGCGGCGCAACATAAACCTTGAAGCAAAAGCGTGACGACCGCGGAAAACCGGCCCGTTCCGGGCTTTTCCGATTCGAGTCAGGCGCGCATGGCAAACCACTGCATATCGCCCAATTGCGCGCCACACCGGAATCGACTCCTCGGTAGCGAACCGAAACGGCCTAGAATTTAGGCACTCGATGGTGCTTGGTTAATAGTTTCCTACGCAACAGACGCGGGGCGTGGCAAAAATGTAAAGGGCTGGTTAAATAGCCATGCGCCAATCGCATAACGGAACTGATATCCTGCCCCTCCAATTAGCAGCCAGCCTCCCTTATATGCAGTGCACAACGAATTCATCGTTGTCGGGCCAGAAATGACCCGGCACCCAGGAGCCAAACCAATGTTCGTCACCATGATTGCTGCTAAAATCCGCGCCTATCTTCGCTATCGCGAAACCGTCCGTGAACTCTCGCGTCTGACCGACCGTGAGCTGGACGATCTCGGCCTGTCCCGCTCGGAAATCCAGTACGTCGCCCGTTCGCACGCTGCCTGATTACTGTCCGCGCCTACCGAGATCATAGTTTCTCCTGGACCTGCGTCCTCCCCGCGGTCCGGTCGAAGAGCGAATGCCCGCCTCCTCCCAGGCGGGCATTTTGCGTTTCAGGGCTGCGTCACTGACGCCTCTCTCTTGACCTTCGGCCCGCCTGCGGACACATCGCAGGCATGAGCACGAAACCAGTCCATGTCATCGGCGGCGGCCTCGCCGGTTCTGAAGCCACCTGGCAGATCGCGGAAGCCGGAGTCCCGGTCGTCCTGCACGAGATGCGCCCTGTTCGCGGCACCGACGCGCACAAGACCGAGGGGTTGGCGGAGCTCGTCTGCTCCAACTCCTTCCGCTCGGACGATTCCTCGTCCAACGCCGTCGGCCAACTGCATTGGGAGATGCGCCGGCTCAGCTCACTGATCATGGCCAAGGGCGATGCCCATCAGGTCCCGGCCGGCGGAGCCCTCGCGGTCGACCGCGACGGCTTCTCGCAGGCGATCACCGCCGCATTGGAAGCCCACCCGCTCGTCACCATCGAACGTGGCGAGATCGCCGGTCTGCCACCGGCAGACTGGGACAATGTCATCATCGCGACCGGCCCCCTCACCTCGCCGGCGCTCGCTGACGGGATCAAGTCCCTGACCGGCGAGACCGAACTCGCCTTCTTCGACGCCATCGCCCCGATCGTCCATTTCGACTCGATCGACATGGACCAGGCCTGGTTCCAGTCGCGCTACGACAAGGCCGGCCCCGGCGGCACCGGCGCCGACTACATCAACTGCCCGCTCGACCGCGACCAGTACGAGGCCTTCATCGACGCGCTGCTGGCGGCCGAGAAGACCGAGTTCAAGGAATGGGAGGGCACGCCCTATTTCGATGGCTGCCTGCCGATCGAGGTCATGGCCGAGCGCGGGCGCGAGACGTTGCGCTGGGGGCCCATGAAACCGGTCGGCCTGACCAACAAGCACAACCCGACAGTGAAGGCCTATGCGGTCGTGCAGCTGCGCCAGGACAATGCGCTCGGCACGCTGTTCAACATGACAGGCTTCCAGACCAAGCTGAAATATGGCGAGCAGGCTGCGATCTTCCGGATGATCCCCGGGCTCCAGAATGCCGAATTTGCTCGCCTGGGCGGCATCCACCGCAACACGTATCTCAACTCGCCGAAGCTGCTCTCTCCGTCCCTGCAGCTCAAGGCCGATACGCGCCTTCGCTTCGCCGGACAGATCACCGGCTGCGAAGGCTATGTCGAGAGCGCCGCCATTGGCCTGCTGACCGGACGCATGGCCGCGGCCGAGCGGCTCGGACGCCCGCTCGAACTGCCCCCTGCGACGACGGCGCTTGGCGCATTGGTCAACCACATCACCGGCGGGCACATCGTCACCATCGACGAGGGGCCGCGCTCCTTCCAGCCGATGAACATCAATTTCGGCCTGTTCCCGCATATCGAGGACGCACCCAAGACGGGGCCGGACGGCAAGCGCCTGAAGGGCCCTGCCAAGAGCGTGGCCCGCAAGCAGGCGCTGACGGCCCGCGCGAAGGAGCATCTCGATGCGTGGGCGGGCGCCGCTGCGGCTGAGGCGGCAGAGTAGAGAGCCTTCGGCGTGGGGTAATCCATTCCAACCCTCTCCTTCCGGGAGAGGGTTTTTTCTCGGCCGGCGCGGCGTCCTGCGAATTATTGCTTCGGCCCGAAACGTGGATTGCGATTTTCGGGAACGCCGATGCAAACGCGCGCGATCTAACCCCGCATGGCCTTCCTGGCCGCGCGCCAGAGAATCCATTGCCGCTGCCAGGCCGGCAGCGTGATGATGCTCCGGAACGGGTCGTAGCCGGTGCGCTCCATCTTCCTCAGATAGGACTCGACCAGCGCGACCGGCAGGAAGGCCGGTACGAGCGTAGGCGGAATCGTCTCACGCAGCTCCCGCAGCTTGGCGAGGTGCTTGCGCGCGATCGCCCGGAGTTCCTTCAGACTGTAGAGCACGCCGGGCCCGCCGCGCCCTCGCACGATGTCGTCGCGGATTACGCCGTTTCGGGCGAGAATCTCCGCCGGCACGTAGACCTGGCCAGCCGCCGCATGCCAGGGGAAAGCGCGCAACAATCCGGTCAGCGCATAGGCGACGCCGGCATGGCCGCAAGCCGCCGCGCCACCCGGATCACGCCCCTCGGCCAGGATGATCGACGCAAGCCGGAAGAGCGCGCTTGCCGTTTCGCCGGCATACCCCTCGAGATCGCCGAGAGAGGGCATCGGATCGTCATAGAGATCGAAGATGCGCGCCTCGATCAGCCCGGTCAGCGGCGCGATCGGCAGGCGGTAATGCAGAATGGTGTCGAGCAACGCGGCGGCAACAGGATGCGAATGCACCTCGCCCTTGGCGTCACCCTCCAGCAGGTCGCGCCACCATTGCAGCCTGACCTCGCCGGGCAGCGGCTCGCTCACCGCGGCGCGAACCCTCGCGATCTCGTGGCTGAAGGCATAGAGCGCGAAAAGACCGGGCCGCACGGCCTCCGGCGCGTACAGACTGGCGATATAGCGATCGTGATCGGCCTCGCGCACCAGTGCGGCACAATGAGCATAAGCCTCCGGCAGGGCCTCGGGCAGCGTCTCGCGGCGATCGTCAGTTCTGGTCGTCATGCGGATCGTCCCGCCCAGGCAGTCGCCTCACAGGCGCGGCCTTGGATCAAGTGTCAGTCTAGGCCAGGCAAGGCCGGGCTGGCTACGCCCCACGAGCATGATCGCCGCGCGCCCTGCTACTCAACCGCGATCAGCGCCGCCGCTACACGCCGGTCTTCGCCGACGAGAACATTGTAGGTCCGCGCCGCAGCCCCCGTCGCCATACCCTCGATGGTGATGCCGGCCTCGCGAAAGCGCTCGCGCAAGGCTGCGGGCACGAAGGCGATGTCGTGTCCCGTACCGATCAGCAGGAAGTCGATCGTATCTGCAGCATCGAGAACGGGCTGGAGGCTCTTGATCGTCACCTTCGCGAAAGACGAGACCGGCCAGATATGGACTCCAGCCGGCAAGGCCAGGATCGAGCCGCGATGGCTCATATCGGCAAACCGGAACCCGCCCGCTCCGAAGGCATCGATCTGATGCCGCCCGGGAACGAAACCTTCAAAGCGTGGCATGATCAGGGCGCTCCGCCCGCTCAGCTCGCCTTCGGCTTGGCTCCGGCCGGAACCTTCTCTTCGACATCCGCATCAAGGCGCCCGGCGCGCACATCGAGATAGAGCAGCACGGGTGTCGAGATGAACATCGCCGAATAGGTGCAGACCACCACGCCGAAGAGCATGACGAGCGCAAAGCCTTCAATCGCCGTGCCGCCGAAGAGCACCAGCGCGATGAGCGAGAGAACGGTCGTCGTGGCGGTCATTGCGGTGCGCGACAGCGTCGAGTTGACCGAGAGGTCGAGCAGTTCCTGGACCGGCATGGTCTTGTAGCGGCGCAGCAATTCGCGCGTGCGGTCGAACACCACCACGGTCTCGTTCAGCGAGTACCCGACGATCGTCAGAATCGCCGCGATCGAGGTCAGGTTGAATTCGAGCTGCGTGATCAGGAAGAAGCCGACGGTCAGCACGATATCGTGCAGGGTGCCGACGATCGCGCCGATCGCGAGCTGCATCTCGAAGCGGAACCAGAGATAGATCAGCACGCCGACAATGGCGAGCACGACGCCGAGCGTTCCGGCCTGGACCAGCTCGCCCGAGACGCGCGGACCGACGGTCTCGACCCGGCGGAAATCATGCGTACCCGCGAAAGCCTCGCGTGCCTTCGCGACCACGGCCTGCTGGGCCGTTTCGCCGCCGGGCTGCAGCGCAAAGCGCATCGAGATGTCGCCGGCGCTGCCGAATTCCTGGACCTCGACTTCGCCGAAGCCGAAACCATTGGCCGTATGGCGGACCGAGGCGATCTCGGCCTTGCCGGCCTTGGACTGCATCTCGATCAGCGTACCGCCGCGGAAGTCGATGCCGAAATTCAGCCCCACCGTGAGGAAGAGCACCAGGACGAGAATCGAATAGGCCGCCGAGAACGGATAGCTGAAGCGCCGGAAGCGGACGATCTTGAAACGGGTATTGTCGGGAACGATGCGAAGC
>NZ_JBFTLD010000198.1:0-12586 GCF_056396265.1 Allobosea sp. 05T422_2
GTGATGAAGATGGCGACACCCGGGCTGAGCGATGCCCAGGGAGCCACTTTCAGTGCCTCGTAATTGAAGTAGAGCAATTGCCCCCAGCTCACCGCGGCCGGATMGCCGAAACCGAGGAAGCCGATCATCGCCTCCGCCAGCACGGCCCCGCCGATGCCGAGCGCCACGATGACGACAAGGGATGGCAAGGCGTTCGGAAGAATGTGGCGGAAGAGGATATCGCCCGAAGTAGCGCCGATGCAGCGCGCAGCCTCGACGAATTCCTGGTTCTTCAGCCGCAGGAACTCGGCACGCGTCATCCGAGCGATCGGAGCCCAGGAGAAGACGCCGATCAGCAGGATGATGACGCCGAGATTGAGATACGGCACGCTTTCGAAGGGCGTGTTGACGACCGCCACGCCGAGCAGGCGAATGACGGCGAGGATGACGACAAACATCGGAATCACGAGGAAGAAATCGGTGAAGCGCATCAGCACCTCATCCGTGGTGCCCCCGCGATAGCCGGCAACGCCGCCGACCAGAACACCGATCAGCGAGGCGATCGACATGGCTCCAAGCCCGACGGCAAGTGCCGTCGGCGCGCCGTAGATCACACGGCTGGCGACATCATAGCCCATGCGGTCCGTCCCCAGCGGGTGGACCCAGCTCGGCGGCGCCTTTGCACCGGGGTCGATCATCGGGCTCTGGTCCTGCGGATCGAAGGGCGCAATGAATGGCCCGATGACGGCGGTCGCGACGACGAGGAGGACCAGGATGAGTCCGAGCATGCCGGTGCGGCTACGGGCGAAGCGCTGCCAGCCCTGCCGCCAGATGCCCTTGACCGGACGGCGGGCCGGCCTTGCGGAAGACGGCGGATGAGCCGTGATCGTCTGATCGCTCACATGCTCACTCCAGGCTGATGCGGGGGTCGATGAAGACGTAGATGACGTCCGTCAGCAGGGTGGTGCAGATCAGCATGAAGGCGATGACCGCGCTCGCCCCCATGATGACGGGATAGTCGAGCTGATGGATCGCGGAGATGTAGAGATATCCGAGCCCCGGCCAGGTGAAGACGGATTCGGTTACCGGCGCCGTGCCCAGCATCAGGCCAATCAGGAGGCCCAAATAGGTCAGCATCGGGATGAAGGCGGCGCGCAGTGCGTGCACATAGATGACGCGCCGCTCGGGGATGCCACTCGCGCGCATCGCCGCGATGAAGTCGCTCTTCAGCACATCGACCATATTCGAGCGCATCAGGAGCGTCAGCGTCGCGGTGTTGAAGAAGGTCAACATCGCGACCGGCAGGACCATGTGCCAGAGCGCATCGAGCGTCGGGCTGCCCCAGAGAGGATTGCGGGTCGAATAGGCGCCGTAGCTCGGCAGCCAGTCCAGGCTGTACGAGAAGATGAAGATCAACAGGATGCCAAGGAAGAAGGCTGGCAGCGACTGCCCCAGCAGCGCCGTGGCCATCACCGCGAAATCGGAGCGCGAGTGTTGTCGGCGCGCCGCCGTGACACCGAACAGGATCGCGACCGCAAGGGCGATCAGGATCGCGGGAAGCTGAATCTTGAGGGTCTGCCAACCCCAGGTCAGGATGAGCGAGCCGACAGGCTGGTTGTAGACGATGCTGGTGCCGAAATCGAGTTGGACGATCCGGCTCAGCCAGAGCAGGTAGCGCGTCATCGGCGGATGATCGAGCCCGTAATAGGCCTTCATCCGATCGATCACCTCGCCGGTCATGCCGGGTGTTTCCGCCATCATCAATTCGATCGGGTTGCCGATCGAATTGACCAGAAAGAAGATCGCCGCACTGACGCCCAGCATCAGCAGGGCTGCAAAGATCATTCTTCTCGTCAGGAAGACGAAAATCCGCATCGGCGAATATTTCTCCAAGTCAACGGGACAGCAGATCTCATTCGCTCCACAGCGTTGTTAGGCGCGAATGGAACTGGCGGTTTCTGTTTGATCTACGTCAATGACAAGGAGCGTATGGGCCGAAAAATAGGCCGTCAAAGAATATGTTTTTGCTAGTTCATTCCTTCAGGTTATGAGTTAGGCCTTCGACCGGCCCAGCCTCCAAGCGGTGCTTAAGCTTCGGCCCGATAGCCAAGCCGCTCGAATTCGTCCTCGAGATCGCGGGTCAAGGCCTCGGCAAGGGAGGAGCTGCTCAGGCTGAGGGGCCGCAGGTGCCAGACGGGGAAGGAGATCTCCGGCAGAAAGGGCTTCACGACGAGGCCGCGGCCGCGAAAGGCCAGCGCATTGATCTCGTCGACGATGGCGACAGCCGCCCCGTTCGCGACCAGAGCACAGGTCAAATGCGCCATCGGCGCCTCGATCATGATCCGCAACCGCACGCCGGCAGCATCAAAAGCCTTCTCGATGATCGTGCTGCGCTCGATCGCGCCGATCGAGACATAATCCTCTCCGTCGAAATCCTCAGGCCGCACGTCGCTGCGCCCCGCGAGCTTATGCTGTTCCGGAACGATGCAGACGCCAGGTATGCGCGCCATGACGCGGCACGCGACATTGGGATGCGGCGTCGACGTATTGGTTATGCCGAGATCGATCTGCCCGGCAATGGCCCATTCGATCACGCGCTCGGAACTGCGCGAGTGCAGCGATATCGTCGTATTCTCGTGTTTGCGGCGGAAACGCGCGATCAGCGGCGGCATCAGCGTGCCGGCCAGCGCCGGTTTCACGCCCAGATTGAGGCGGCCGAAGCGCATCTGACTGATGTCCTTCGACATCCGTTCAAGCCGCTCGATGCTTTCCCAGGTCCGCTGGACCTCCGCGAAGAACAGTTCGCCGTCGCGCGTCGGCTTGAGCCGTCCCTTGGTGCGCTGGAACAGGGTGATCCCCGTCGACCTCTCGAGCTGGAAGAGCATCTTGCTCGCCGCTGGCTGCGAGATGGCCATGATCTCGCCCGCCTGCGTGAGCGTTCCGAACTTCATGATGTGACGGAAAAGCTCGACATGCCTGAGATTCATCAATGCCCCGCTCCTTGCTCGTGATTGAGAAACCCGAGATCACCGTGCGTCCGCGCACCCTGTCGATTCCAAACTGCGACCCTTGCCCGGCCCATGCAGAGCCAAAACCCKGCTCAGCCGATAGTCAGGCACGACGAAGCCTGAAGGATGCAGCCGTCAGTCATCCCCGCGATCGCCCCCTCGAAAGGGCGCCGGCGGCAACAAGCTGGCACTGAACGCCTCCACCAGTTTGCTGGTGGGGCGCCCGCGCTGGCGGAACAGATAGATCGGCACGCGTATCCTCGGGCTGAACGCACGAAACACAAGCCCCTTCCCGGCCTGGGTGCGAGCGGCCTCGCTGTCGACGATGCCCACGCCACATCCTGCGGCGACGAGGGTGCAAACCGTGACGCCCAGGCTTGCATCGATCATCGAGCGGTATCGCACGCTCGCGCCATCGAGCGCCTGGGATAGCCGGCGCCGGAATTCGTCATCCAATCCGAGCCCGACAATGGCCTCGTCGGCGAGGTCTTCCGCCCTGATTTCCGACCTGCTCGTCAATCGATGCCTTTCCGGCAAGGCGATGACGCCTTCGAGGTCGAACAGCTTGCGGCGCGACAGATTGTATTCCTCGCTTCGCAGCTGGGCGATGCCGAGATCGATCTCGCCAGTACCGACAAGCCGGGCGGCGTCGGTGGAATTGCTGGATTGCAGCGAGATGGTGACATCCGGATGGGCTGCGGAAAACCGCGCAACCATGGCCGGGAGCCAGGCGAGCCCCAGCGCTGGAATCGTGCTGACCACGATGCGGCCCTGCTTGCGGTCGCGCAGACTAGCGGCGAAGCGCGCCAGATTCTGCATACCGAAATAGGTGCGCTCGACTTCCGTGTAGAGCGCCCGCGCTTCTTCCGTTGCAGCGATCCCCTTCGTGGTTCGCGAGAAGAGCCGCAACCCGAGTTCGTCTTCGAGCAGTTTCAGCGCCTTGCTGACCGCCGGCTGCGAGATCCGCAGCATGGTCGCCGCCTCCGTAATGGAGCCGGAGTCCATGATCGCCTTGAAAACCTCCACCTGCCGATAATTCATGCGGCCTCGCCATAACCTCAGTTCATATACATCGCATAATTATGAATTTGAGGCAGATCAATGCGTGTGGTTCTCTAAAGGCCGTCGCTGACTTTGCTGCGCCMGATCCAATCGCGGCGCGAAAGCGACCAAGGAAGCAAAAACAGCAATCCCTCCATAGCGTTAGGCGGGGCATTCGCCCGGCTGCGCCGTCATGGAACGATATCTTTGCGAGCTTGGGGAACAGTCGAACATGCGCAACCTTCGTCGATCCTGCTACGTCGCCGCTCTCTCCGCCGGCGTGTCGATCATGGCCCTCCAGGTGCAGGCGCAGCCGGCCGGCATCCTTCGCATCGCGGTCGGWGCGGACCCGGCTACCTTCGATCCCGCCTTCAATGATCTTCCGGTCGGGAATGCGGTTGATCTGGCCGTCATGGAGGGCCTCTTCCGGCTCGATCCGCAGAACAACGTCCAGAAGAATCTTGCGACAGACCATGCCTTCTCGCCCGATGGGAAGGTCTTCACGGTGAAGATCCGGACAGGCAGGAAATTCAGCAACGGCGACCCGCTGAACGCCGAGGCCGTTGCGGCAAGCTTCAACCGCATGCTCGACGAGAAGACCGGCTCGATCTATCGCGGCCTCTATGCCTCGCTCGGGACGATCAAAGCGGTAGGCGAGGATACCGTCGAGTTCCACCTCGCTGAGCCGAACGGGCATATCCTGATGCTGCTGTCCAACACGGCCGCCAGCATCGTCAACGTCAAGGCGCTGCAGGCCATGGGCGCAGAATATGGCCGAAAGCCCATCGGCTCCGGCCCTTACATGGTCGAGAAATTCATCGGTGGCGAAGGCTTCAGGCTCGTCCCCAACCCTTCCTATTCCGGCGACTATCCGGCGACGCTCAAGGCCATCGACTTCACTGTCGTTCCCGAAKACGGCTCCCGCATGGCGCTTCTGGAAACCGGGAGCGTCGATGTCGTCGAACGCGTACCACCTGAATCCATGCCGGCGATCAATGCCTTGAAGGACGCCAAGGTCATCAACCCACCCAGCATGTTCTCCATCAACATGGAGATGGTGCTGCGCGGGCCGCTCGCCGACCCGCGCGTGCGCAAGGCCTTGAACCTCGCGATCGATCGTGAAGGCATCACCAAGGGAATTCTTGGCGGACTGGGCACACCATCCGTCGGCATGGTCGGCCCAGGCACTCAGGACGAACTGCGCAAGACCTTCCCGCCGATCGCCTTCGACCCTGAAGGCGCCAAGAAACTGCTCGCCGAGGCCGGCTACAAGCCGGGCCAGCTCACGCTCAGCTTCACCTGCCCTACCGGTCGCTACATCAAGGATTCGCAGGTCTGCCAGGCCCTCGCCGGCTCATTCGAGGATATCGGGATCAAGGCGACTCCCATCGTTGTCGACCGCGGCACCTGGACCAAGGTCGTCGGCATGGAGCCGGCCCAGCGCACCGACAACATGGGCATGGTCGGCCGCGCCACCGCGGGCATGGACTATACGCTCTACCGCCTGTTCTTCACCGGCGTCGGCGCGAACCGAACCGGCTACACAAATCCGCGCGTCGATGCATTGCTGAAGGAGGGACGCATGGCGACCGACCCGGCAAAGCAGAAGGAGATCTATGGCGAGATCCAGAACATTGTCTGGAGCGACCAGCCCTTCCTCTTCCTCTGGTACCAGACCCAGGCGCTGGGCGTAGCCAACCGCGTTCAGGGTCTGGCGATCCAGCCGAACGAGACGCTGGTCTTCGACAAGGTCACGCTGAAGTGAGGCTTGCATAGCGGAGAAGCGGCAATGTTCGTTCTCAAACGCCTGGGCAGCGCGCTGCCGACGCTCTTTGCGGTTTCCCTGCTCGTCTTCCTCTTCGTCGACCTGATACCGGGCGATCCGGCCCAGATCCTCGCCGGGCCGACCGCCTCGAACGAAGAGATCGAGAGCATCCGCAAATTCCTCGGCCTGAACGAGCCGCTTCTCACGCGGTACGGCCAGTTTCTGCGCGGCATCTGGGATCCATCCGCTGCGACGTCCTTCCGAACGCACCGCCCCGTCGTCGTCGAGCTCTCGGAGCGGCTGCCGAATACGTTGATCGTCTCGATCGGCGGGCTCGCACTCGGTCTTGTCGTCGGCACGATTGCCGGCATCGTCTGCGCCATGCGGCCGGGCGGGCTCGCCGATGCTGCGATCACGGTGCTCACGCTCGCCGGCATCTCGATGCCGATCTATTGGCTGGGCCTGCTTTGCATCTGGCTCTTCGCGGTCAATCTCGGCTGGCTGCCCGCGGCCGGCGCCTCGACGCCTGCCCATTTCGTCCTCCCGATCCTCGTCATCGCGACGCGCCCGGCAGCGATGTTCAGCCGCCTCGTCGCCACGAGCCTGCTGGAATCGATGGGCAAGGACTATCTCGATACCGCCCGGGCCAAGGGGCTCAGCGAGACCCGCGTCGTCCTGTTCCATGCGCTGCGCAATTCGCTGATCGCTGCGGTCAGCGTCGCCGGCGTACAGTTTGGCGGCATGCTGGGCGGCTCGGTCGTCACCGAAACCGTGTTTGGCATTCCAGGCGTCGGTCGCCTGCTCGTCGATGCGGTCTCCCGCGCCGACTATCCGGTGATCCAGTATGCCATCCTGATGTTCGCGTTCTTCTTCGTGATCATCAATCTCGTCACCGACCTGCTGACCCAGTGGCTCGACCCCCGCACGCGCGAGCAGGAGCGGGCGACATGAGCATCATGCCGAACGTGCTCTCCGCACCTGAAAGAGCGGCACCCCTTGACGCCTTTGCACCGCAGTCGCGCTGGCTGCTGCTGCGACGCATCCTTTCACAGCCGAAAGGCGTCGTAGGCCTGACGCTTGTCACGCTCTACCTGCTGCTCGCGATCTTCGGGCCTATGCTGGCGCCTCAGGATGCCTTTCGCCAGAACTTCGCCCAGACCCTGCGGCCACCTTCCGCCGCGCATTGGTTCGGCACCGACCAGCTCGGCCGCGATGTTTTCAGCCGCGTCCTGGTCGGCGCCCGTGCGACGCTGGGCATCGGAGTAGGCGGCGTCGCCGTGGCCTTTCTGGTCGGCGTGCCGCTCGGCGTCCTCGCCGCCTGGCGGAGGGGCTGGATCGAAGCCGCGGTGATGCGCGCCATCGATGTCATGCTGAGCTTCCCCGATATCGTCTTTGCGCTGGCGGTCGTCGCGATCCTCGGCGCCAATATGCAGAACGTCATCATCGCGGTCGGCATCGTTGCGATCCCGGTCTTTGCGCGCACGGCAAGGGCGGTGACACTCAGCATCCTCGCCGAGCCCTATATCGAAGGCTCGATCGCGCTGGGCGCCAATCCGGTGCGGGTGATCCTGCGCCATGTGCTGCCGAACATCTCCGGCACGCTTCTGACGCTGTCGACCTTGCTGTTCGCTTCGACCCTGCTCTCCGCCTCGGGCCTCGGCTTCCTCGGACTCGGCACCCAGCCGCCCTTCCCCGAATGGGGAACGATGCTGGGGGAGAGCCGCTCCTATATTCGCAGCCATCCCTATCTCGCGACGTTCCCTGGGCTCTTCCTCGCCGTCTCGGCGCTAGCCTTCAATTTGCTCGGAGACGCTCTGCGTACGATTTACGATCCGACGAGCCGGCGTGTCGCCCGCAGGCCTCCGATTCTTAGCCTGTTGCGGCGCCGCCCTCCGCCAGGCGAAGCGCAGCAGCAATCCGCGGAGAAAGCGACCGACCTGGCCGTTTCAGTTCGTGGCTTGCGCATCGCCTACCGCACGGGCGAGGGCCTTCTCGAGGTTGTGCGCGGTGTCGATCTCGCGATCAAGCCGGGCCGGACTCTGGCGGTGGTCGGTGAATCCGGCTCCGGCAAGTCGACGCTGCTGAGGGCAGTCGGCACCTTGGTCAATCCGCAGGAAGTTGCGATTACGGCAGGCGCTATCCGCATCGGGGGCGAGCCGGCATTGGGCCTCGGCCCCGCCGCCCTGCGCGATCTGCGACGCCGCAAGGTCGGCATTGTGTTCCAGGATGCGGCAAGCGCATTGAACCCCGTGCTCACCATTGGCAACCAGCTCGCCGAGGCGGTCACGGCCGGCTCCCGGCTCGACTCGGAGACCGTGCGGCAGCGCTGCATTGCACTGCTGCGCGACGTGAATATCGCCGATCCCGAGCGCCGGCTCGACATGTACCCGCACCAGTTCTCCGGCGGCATGAAGCAGCGCATCGTCATCGCCATCGCCCTTGCTCAGAACCCCGAAGTGCTGCTCGCCGACGAGCCGACCAGTGCGCTCGACGTGACGATCCAGCAGCAGATCCTCGTCCTGCTGACCGAGATCCAGAAGAAGCGTGGCATGGCCATTCTGCTCGTGACCCATGATCTCAACCTGGTCGCGCGCTTCGCCGACGACGTTGCGGTGATGTATGCGGGCCGGCTCGTCGAAAGCGGCGATGTTGCGAGCGTGCTGGAGCGACCGCTCCATCCGTATACTCAGGCACTGCGCGCGTCGGCGCCGGGTGGCAGCGAAGGCCGAGGCCGGCATCTGCGGACCATCGCTGGCGAGCCGCCGCTGATCGGTCGCCTGCCATCGGGCTGCTCATTCCGTCCCCGCTGCCAGCGCAGCGCCAACCGGGCGGAATGCGCCTCAAGCGAGCCTGGTCTCCGGGCCGTCGCCGGCCGCGACGTGGCCTGCGTCTTTGCCGAGGAGGCAACGCGATGAACGCGCCCTTCCCACTCCCACCTCGCGTCCCCGGAACCGACACCGACGACATCGTTATAGTCGCGGATGTCAGCCGGCATTTCGGTGGCAGGCGGCGCTTTCTGAGCGGTGTGGCGGCGCCTGTGGTACGGGCCGTCGACAGGGTTTCATTCCGCGTCCAGCGCGGAACCTGCTTCGCCATCGTGGGAGAATCCGGCTCCGGCAAGAGCTCGCTGGCACGGCTCGTCGTCGGGCTGCTGCGACCGACCGAGGGCGAGGTCACGATCGATGGCGTGCCGCTCTCGACGCTAGATTCAGCCGGCCTGCGCACGATGCGCCGCAAGGTTCAGCTCGTCCTGCAGGATCCGAGGGCCTCGCTTGATCCGCGGATGACCGTGTTCGATACGCTCTGTGAAGCGCTAACCGTGCACGGGCTCCATCGCGAACGCACAGCCAAGCTCGACCGGATCAAGACGGTGATTGGGCTGGTCGGTCTCAACCTGGCCCATCTGGGGCGCTACCCGCATGAATTGTCCGGCGGACAACGCCAGCGCGTTGCCATCGCCCGAGCAATCATCTGCGAGCCGGAGGTGCTCGTCCTCGACGAGCCGGTCAGCGCGCTCGACGTTTCGGTCCAGGCACAGATCATCAATCTCCTGGCCGATCTTCAGGCCAAGCTTGCTCTGACCTACGTGATCATCACGCATGATCTGGCCCTGGTCGAACATATGGCCGATGCCGTCGGCGTGATGTATCTCGGCCGCTTCGTCGAGCAAGGCGATGTCGGCGAGGTCTGCGGCGCACCCCGCCACCCCTATACGCAAAGCCTGATGGCGATCGCCGGCCACTCCGCCCCGATCTCCCGCGACCGGCCAGCGCCGGTGCTGGAGGGCTCGATTCCGAGCCCGCTCGCGATTCCGCCGGGCTGCAGTTTCCACACACGCTGCCCCTTGGCGCGGCGGCTCGCCATCGGAGCGACCACGGTCGTCGAAACCGCCGATGGACGCGTGCCACGTCCCTGCGCCGAGGATCCTCCACCATCCCTGCCTGCGCCGGGAGGCCGCAGCACCGCGACCTGTCACTTCGCGGATGAACGCCTCCCCGACTTTGACCACCGAAGCAACATAAGGAACTGATCGATGTCCGATCACAGCAATGCCTCCGAAATCGTCATCGTTGGCGGGGGCATTTACGGCACGAGCCTGGCCTATCAACTGGCGAGCGCCGGCAAGACAGTGACGCTCCTCGAGGCCGGCGAAATCGCCGGCGGCGCCTCCGGCGGACCGGGCGAGCGCGGCGTGCGCGCCAATGGCCGCGACCTGCGCGAATTGCCCATCTGCGCCGTCGCCCTGAAGCTTTGGGGCGACTATCAGGAGAGTTTCGAGGGCGGTGTCGGGTTCCGCCGCCTCGGTGGCCTGCAGGTCTACGACGTCTCGTATGGCCATCGCGAACACGAAGTGCTCGGGCGCATGGCGGCAAACGCCGCCGCACAGGCGCGGCTCGGTACGCCTTCGCAGGTCCTGACGCGCGATGAGGCGCTGGCTCGGGAACCCGAGCTCGCCCCCGGTATCATCGGCGCGATCTACTGCCCCAATGACGGCGTCGGCGACCACACATTCGCAACGCTGCAATTCGCAGCGCAGGCGACGAAGGCCGGAGCGGTGATCCGCACGGGCGCCAAGGTCGTCGAGATCCTGCATGCGCGCGGGGTCGCCACCGCCGTGAAGCTCGCCGACGGCGAGATAGTCCCGGTCGGAGAGCGGCTGGTGGTGGTCGCCAATGCCGGCGCGGAGACGCTGCTGAAGCCTGTTCTCAAGCCGCATGAGCTCGGGCCGGTCTGGAACCTCATGCCGCAGATGCACTACGTCTCGAACCCGTTGAAGAAGACGGTCAATCATCTTCTCTCGCACGCCCATCGGCGCCTCGCGGTCAAGCAACTCCCGGATGGAACGATCATGCTGTCGGGCGGCGCCCATGTCGCCCATACACCGGAGGGCCTCTGGAAAGGCTCGCTGAGTGCCATGACGCAGAACGTGACCGATGCGATCCTGACCCTGCCCTTCATCGACAACTCGACCTTCCTCAAGGCGGACGCGTCGCGGGTCGATACCGTCGCCGTCGACCACATTCCGCTGATCGGACAGGCGGAGGGCCTGGCCAACACCATCTATGGCTATGGCTGGTCCGGCCATGGCTTCGCGATCTCGCTGGGGTTCACCAAGTTCTTCACGGAATGGCTGATCTCCGGCGTGAAGCCAGAGGTCCTGGAGCCCTTCTCCCCGGCGCGGTTTCACAAGCCGGCCGCGATGCTTGCCGCCGCGCCGCTCGGCCGCGCCGCCGCCTGAACCACCATCCATCTGAAACCAGCGCCGACGGGTACAGCCTTGGCTTGCTGTCCCTGTCGGTCGGAAGGACACGGCTATGCTTCCTGAATTCGACGCGACCCGCCCCGGCAAGTTCAACTACGATCTCGGGCCGATCGCCGGTGCCCTCGACGGCGTCACCGGTGATTTCGTCTGCTGCATCAATAACGGCAAGGGCCCCTCCGTCCTGCTCTGCGGCGGCATCCATGGTGACGAATACGAGGCGCAGATCGTCCTGCGGCGACTTGCGGAGCGGCTCGAACCCGCTGACGTGACCGGGCGCGTGATCATCGTGCCGTCCCTCAATTTCCCCGCCTCACAGAAGGGCAAGCGCCTCTCGCCCATCGATGGACAGAACATGAATCGCTTTTTCCCCGGCAAGGCCGACGGCACGCCAACCGAGCGGCTCTGCGCGTTCGCCGCAGAAGTGCTGTTTCCGGCTGTCGACCTTTTGATCGACGTCCATGCCGGCGGCAGCGATGTCTCGGTCGTGCCCATGGTCTTCGGCTTCACGACGGCGAAAAGCACCGTCGACGACGCCCGCCTGAACCGCCTGATGGAGGCATGGGGCTATCGTTTCGTGCAGCATGTCGACGGAATCGACGAAACTGCCTGCGGCGCCGCGAAACTTGCCGATCTGGCCTCCATCGAGGTCGAGGGTGGCGGCGGGCGCATGAAATCATCCGAGTTAACGATCATGGAAGAAGGGCTGCTGCGCGCGCTGGCCGATTTCGGCGCGATCAAGCCGATGCTGGAGCCCCTCCCCTTCGCCGGCGTGCATTTCACGGCCGGGCCGGAAGGCCAGTACCTGGCGTCGCGAGCGGGCCTCGTCGAACATCTCGTCGCGCTCGGTGACGAGGTCACGAAGGGCCAGCGCGTGGCGCTGCTGCATCCGACGGCAGGAGCGCGCAGCGCCCCGGAGGAGATCCTCAGTCCGATGCCGGGCTATGTGCTGCGCCAGACGGAGCACGCCTACGTGTCGGCTAAGCAGTTGATCGGCAATGTAGGTACGCCGATCAAAGGATAAGCCGACGTTCGGCCTGCCGGACGTAGCGGAGCGATCTGGCGGGCCGAGTGTTGTCGCCCGCTTCGATCCGATGGATCGAACGGAGCTTGGGCCCCCATATCGTCCTCAGCGCCCCCCTGCCCACGATGCCGCCCGTCCCTGCAGGGGCGGTATCGCGCACCGGATCAGCGTTCCGCTCCGGCAAGCCATTGTTCCCAGGCGATCTGGGCCGTTGCACCCAAACCCCTGAAGGGCTCGGGAGGAAGCCAATTGGGGCCATTCAGCTTCATGCGCTCACTCAGGAGCGAGGATTGCGAACCGCAGGCCAGAAGACCGAGATCGGGCTCCACGTCCTCGCCTATAACCTCAAACGCGTCATCGCCATCATCGGTGCCAAGTCGCTGATGGAAGCGATCCGCGCCTGCGCCCGATCTCGTCACGCGTTCACGCCGCTCGCCGCTCAAACGCCGTCAGCGCGTTTGCACACAGCCTCGGCCCATACCGGACCTCGGCGTTGACAGAGTTGAATG
>NZ_JBFTLD010000199.1:0-12541 GCF_056396265.1 Allobosea sp. 05T422_2
ATTTTAGGCTGTTCTGCATGCGAATTTTGTGCAACGACTCGCCATAATGCACCGGAATGCTCGTTTCATTATACCAGAATGGCGACACGGCACGGAGATGTCATGAAATCCTACGAGGTTCGCAATGCCCATTTCGACCGGCTCGTGAACACGGCCGGCCTGCGCTGGATGGGGCAGAACACCAATCACGCGACGCCGCATTCCGCCGTGCTGGCGGCGATGGAGAAGTGCATCCGCGACGAGGAGTTCCACATCTACGCGCCGCCGGCGGGGCTTGAGGAGCTGCGCCACGGCATCGTCGCCGATCTCGGCCTGGACGGGCAGTCCGCGCTTGTCTCCGACGGCGCGGTCGCCTCGCTCTACCATGTCTGCCACAGCCTGCTCGGGCCGGGAGATGAGTTCATCACCACCGACCCGACCTGGAACTGGCCGATGGCCTTTGCGCGGGCCGTCGGTGCGAAGGTCACGCAGATTCCGATCTATGGCGAGGAATACGGCTATCGCCTCGCGCCGGAGCGGCTGAAGGCGGCAATCACGCCGAAGACCAAGGTCATCTACATCGTCGATCCGAACAACCCGCTCGGCTCGGCCTGCACGGCGGCCGAGATCGACGGCATCGTGGCGGCCGCGCGCGAGGCCGGGGCCTACCTCATCCACGACTGCACCTATCGCCATTTCGCGCATGAGCACACGCTGGCGGCGACGCGCTATCCCGAGCGAACGCTGACCATCTACAGCTTCTCGAAATGGCTGGGCCTGGCMGGCATGCGCGTCGGCGCCGTCGTCGCCCATCCCGACATCATCGAGAAGCTCTCGGCGGCGCCKCCGAACAATCTCGGCTCGAACATCCTGTCCCAGCGCGCGGCGCTGGCCGGTCTCAGCATCAAGGCCGAGTGGTTTCCCGGCGTCCTGTCGCAGCAGCGCGCCAACCAGAAGCTGATCAAGGACGCTGCCGACAGGATTCCGGGCCTGTCCATGCCGGTCTTCCCGTCAAACGGCAATTTCGTCGTGCTCGAATGCGAGCGGGCCGGCGTGAAGCCGGAGGCCCTCGTCGCAGCCTATCAGAAGAACGACATCATGATCCGCCAGGGCGCCTACCACACGCCCAATTTCGGCGACCGGTTCGTCAAGATCAGCACAACCGTCCCGACCGCCTGGGTCGAAGAGTTCGTCGACCTGCTGCCGACCATGGTCGACCAGGTCCGTGGCCAAAACGAAGACGTGAAACTGTTCTGAGCCGACCAGCCCGTCGCAGCGCTCATAGAAGGAGAAATCGAAGATGGATCTTAAGCTGAAGGGCAAGACGGTCCTGATCACCGGCGCATCCCAGGGCATCGGCGAGGGGCTGGCGCGCTCATTCGCCGAGGAGGGCTGCAACCTCCATATCGTGGCGCGCTCCGGCGACCGGCTGGAGGCGTTGAAGCGCGAGCTGGAAGCCGGCCATGGAGTGACCGTGACGGCGCACGCGCTCGATCTGACCAAGGAAGGCGCGGTKGAGCGCCTGGTCGATTCCGTCGGCGATATCGACATTCTCGTCAATAATGCCGGCGTCGTCCCCAGCGGCACATTGTGGGACGTCGACGAGGCGAAATGGCGTGCCGGCTGGGAGCTCAAGGTCTTCGGCTATATCAACCTCACGCGCGCGCTCTATCCGCGCATGAAGGCGCGCGGCGGCGGCGTCATCATCAACAATATCGGCAATGGCGGCGAGGTTTTCGATCCCGCCTACGTCGCGGGCACGACCGGCAATGCCAGCCTCATGGCCTTCACCCGCGCCATCGGCGGCCACTCGCTCGACGACAATATCCGGGTGGTGGGCGTCAATCCTGGCCCGGTCGATACGGACCGCATTTACAACATGCTGAAGAAGCGCGCCGCCGACTGGCTTGGCGATGCCGGCCGCTACGAGGAGCTGCAACAGCGCTATCCGCTGAAGCGCCCGGCCCATGTCCACGAGGTCACCGACCTGATCGTGTTCCTCGCCTCCTACCGCTCCGGCTATACGTCCGGCGCGATCTTCACCGTCGATGGCGGCATCGCCTCGCGCCGTTCCGTGATCTGAGGGAGGCGCGACATGGCTTTTGCCACGGCCGGCGACGGCGTAAGGCTCTTCTACGAGGAGGCCGGCACCGGCACGCCGATGATCTTCGTGCACGAGTTCGGCGGCAGCCACTGGAGCTGGGAGCCGCAGCTCAATTTCTTCGCGCGGCGGCACCGTTGCATCACCTTCGCGGCGCGCGGTTACCGGCCCTCCGACGTGCCGGAGAGTGTGGAGAGCTATTCGCAGGCACGGGCGGCTGACGACATCCTCGACGTGCTGAGCGCGGCCGGTATCGAGAAGGCCCATGTCGTCGGGCTCTCCATGGGCGGCTTCGCCTCCCTGCATGCGGCGCTGCGCCATCCCGGCCGCATGCTGTCGGTCGTCGCCGCCGGGGCCGGCTATGGCGCCGAGAAGGCCCATGAGGATTACTTCCGGGGCGTCTCCGAGCAGGTTGCCCAGAATTTCGAGCAGCGTGGAGCCAGGGACTTCGCGCCGACCTATGCCGAGGGCGCCTCGCGCGTGCAGTTCCAGGATAAGGACCCGCGCGGATGGGCGCTCTTCGCTGAGCGGCTCGGCCAGCACGATTCGCTGGGCGCGGCGAACACCATGCGCGGCGTGCAAATGCGCCGGCCTTCGCTCTACGACCTCGAGGCCGAGTTCCGCGCCATGCAGACGCCACTGTTGGTCATGACCGGCGACGAGGACGACCATTGCATCCAGCCGGGGCTCTATCTGAAGCGGGTCGTGCCGCGCTGCGGCCTCGCCGTCTTCCCGAAATCCGGCCATACGCTGAATCTCGAAGAGCCCGAACTCTTCAACCGCCTGCTCGCCGAGTTTATCGCGCAGGTCGAGGCCGGGCGCTGGGAACCGCGCGATCCCCGCGCCAACCCGGCGCAGATCATGCGGACCGACTGAGCATGACAGCCAGGCAGCGTCTGTCCGATTTGATCGATGGCGAGCGTCTCTGGGCCCGTCACATGGCACTGGCCGCCTTCGGCGCCCGCGCCGATGGCGGGGTCGATCGTCCATCCCTGTCGCCGCAGGAAGCACAGGCGCGCGCGCAGGTGATCGCCTGGGGCCGCGCGATCGGCCTGGAGGCCTTCACCGACAAGGCCGCGAATCTGTTCCTGCGCCTGGAGGGGCGCGATCCTTCGCTCGCGCCCGTCGTGGCGGGGTCGCATATCGATTCGCAGCCGACCGGCGGCAAGTTCGACGGCGTTTTCGGCGTGCTCGCCGCACTGGAAACGGCCGGCGCGATCGTGGCGTGTGGCGAGCGACCGCTCCGCCCGGTCGAGATCGTGGCCTGGACCAATGAGGAAGGTTCGCGCTTCGCACCGGGCATGACGGGCTCCGACCTCTACACCGGAGCCAAGGCGCTTGAGGCGGTGCTACCCATCCGCGACGCAGACGGCATCAGCATCGGCGAGGCGGTGGCGTCCATCCTCGCGGCCGACGACAACGTGCCGCTGCGGGCGTTCGGCCTGCCGATCGCCGCCTATGTCGAGCCGCATATCGAACAGGCCTCCGTGCTCGAACGAGCAGGCATCCCGGTCGGCGTCGTGACAGGCATTCAGGGCACGCGGCGCTACAGGGTTCGCGTCCTGGGCGAAGCCGCCCACGCCGGCACCGCCCTACGCAAGGATCGGCGCGACGCGCTGATGGCTGCCGTCCGCATGATCCGCGCCATGGACGAAGCTGCCATGGAGCCGGCCGACACCTTGCTGACGGTGGGCATGTTGCAGGTGAAGCCGAACGCACCGTCCGTCGTGCCGGCGGAAGCCTTCTTTTCCATCGACCTCCGTCACCCAGACAATGTCGTGGTCGACTGGGTCGATGCCGCGATCCGCCGCATCGCCGAGGAGTTGAAGGGGGAGTGCAGCGTCGAGCTGCAACAGATTCAGCATTCACCCTCGTTGAACTTCGCCCCCGCGATTCGCAGCGCAATTGCCGAAGCGGCTGCGGCGCGAGGTATTCCCGCCATGGATGTCTATTCGGCGGCCGGCCATGATGCGCGGCAGTTGCACTATGTCTGTCCTGCCGGGATGATCTTCGTGCCGTGCCGGGGTGGGGTATCGCATAATCCCGACGAATGGGCCGAGCCGGAGCATCTGACCGCGGGTGCACAGGTCCTTGCAGACGTCGTTTGGCACCTCGCCAGCCGAAGTACGCTTTAGCCGGTGCGTGAAAATATTGACCGTGTGGATTGGTGCGAGCGAACMATGGCCAATTCCGACGTTCCGACGGTGCAACGGTGAACCTGGCCCCTAGCGCATCCTTCCACTCACGCGAAAAGACTGCACCATCAAAGCACGGGATCAAACACCTAGCGGCTTAATCGAAAAATCTTCTGCACCTGCCCTAACGGTCCCCACCGTGGTTGGAATATCGGGTGGCGTTGCCTATGCTGCTGAAGGAGACCCATTTTCATGAGCTACGTTCAGCGCGTCTTGCAGCCCAATGAACAGGTCCGGCACATCTCGTCCATTCATTGGATAGTGTACTGGCCCGGTATTGCGGTTGCACTCCTAGCGGCGGTCGCTTTCTGGCTCAGCGCTACGCAGTTCATGCCAGGATTCTGGCGGTATACGGGATACGCCCTCGCACTCGTTGCGGCGGTCCTCTTGATTCAGCAATGGTTCCACTCGTGGGTCACCGAGATCGCAGTCACCAACCGACGGGTCATCTACAAGAAAGGCCTCATCCAGCGGGAGACCACCGAGATGAACATGGACAAGGTCGAAAGCGTCCAGATCGATCAATCAATCTTGGGGCGCATGCTCGACTATGGCAACGTGACGATCCATGGCACCGGCGAAGGCTTCAAGACGCTCCGCACCATCGCCAACCCAATCGAGCTTCGAAACAGCATCACGGGAAACGACGCACAGGGCTAACCAGTGACGAATATGGGAAGCGTCGAACCGAGTTTGCTCAGGCAGCCGGCGTTTCCGAAAGCGGCGGGATCTTTCGACGGATGAGGATGCGGCCATGCCGCCATGGAGGATCAGGGTAAGGTCTATCAGACGCGCGATGTGGAGCTTTTCGCGAGAGCCATTGAAGACCTCGCCGACATCATTACCGGACAAGGACCCCTCCCGACGAGTTAGCCAAGGCTCCGCTCTTGACCGGATAATAGCAGCGAACACGCGGGCGCCATCGACCGATCTGCCGTCTTAATTACGGATCGAATTATCACTCGATGGCGCGACGGCACGCTTGTGAATCGCCTCGGTCCCCAATCGCGCCAGCCTTCTGATACATTGCTATATATCGCAAAAATGGCGCTAATTGCGTTATTTCGCAATTTCTCCATTGACTCTTGGTTATCATGCGTTATATCGCAAAAAATGAGGGAATTTGCCAAATGTCGCAACGTGGCCACGAGGCTCGYCGCCGGTTAGGTGACCAGATTGAACGGTATCGCGAGCAACGTGGGTGGACCCTGCGCGAACTTTCGAAACGCGTCGGGCGCGACCCTGCTCGCCTGAGTGAAATCGAGAGCGGCAGGGCTAATCCATCCATCGACAACCTCGTCGACCTTGGAGAAGCCCTGGGTCTGGAAATCGTTCTCGTACCCCGTGAACGCTTAGCTGAGGCGCTCGGCTTGGCAGGGAACCCGGCGTCCGCATTACCATCTGTCCCCCCCACGCCGTCGAGCCTACTCGACGAGCTTTTGATCGAGGGTGATGACGATCCCGAGGACGATGTTGGCCATGCCCCCCGCTGACACGCTGGAAGTCTATCTGCGCCCCGACGCACGGCGAGAGCTAAAAATTGGYATAATCGTTCGAGATCAGAGCCAGCGCATAACATCGTTCTTCCCCGACGATGCATATCTCGCCATGGGGCCGGTCCGCCCGCTCGTATCGTTGTCATGGACAGGGCAATCCGAGGAAGCCACGATGCAGCGGCTGACCAGGAGAGCGGACAAGATCGGAACGAATGGCTACCTGCCGCCCTTCTTCGACAATCTCCTGCCCGAAGGAGCGTTGCGTGAGCTCGTAGAGAAGGAACTCGGGCATGGCCGCACTGATCACTTCGACGTCCTTGCCCGCCTGGGAATGGACCTGCCCGGCGCTCTCACCGTGCACCGCGCCATCAAAGGCGGTTTCGTAGACGACGAATCTCCCGCAACAGACTCCCCTTGGCCTAGGGGCCCGTCCCTTCGTTTTTCGCTTGCCGGCGCTCAACTGAAATTCTCGATGAAGGCTCGAAACGACCGCCTGACGCTCCCGATGTTCGGTGAGGAGGTTGGGGACGTTATCCTCAAAGTACCACATAAGAAGTACCGCGACCTGCCGGAGATGGAGCATGCCGCGATGACAATGGTCGCCGCCACGGGGCGACGCGTGGCTCTGACTCGCCTCGTCCCCTCCTCCGCGGTGGAAGGCCTTCCAGAGGAATACCTGGAACACGGGTCGACCTGTCTTGCAGTGACCCGCTTCGACAGAGGGCCCAACGGCCTCCGCGTTCAGATGGAGGACTTTGCCCAGATTACCGGGGCTCTCGGAGATCAGAAATATACGCGGGCAAACGAAGAAACAGTCCTCAACATCGTCCGTCGGTTCGCGACCGACAGTCGAGGGGAGCTCGTGGAAGCCATCGGCCGTTCCGTATGTAACATGCTGATCGGGAACGGCGACGCGCACCTTAAAAATTGGTCGTTCCTCTACCCCGAGGGCGGTGAAATCGCGCTCAGCCCCACCTACGACGTCGTGCCCACCGTCGTCTTTGGCGACGCCGAACTCGCCTTGCCGTTCATGAGAACGAGTAACCCCGATTCGCTCACGCTCCGCCGTTTCGAACGCGCGGCGGGCCTTCTTGAAGTCCCGTCGGGCGTGGTCATCCACGAAGTCAAAAGAACCGTAGAAAGCGCGTTCGCGACCTGGCCGGCGATCTTGAGGGAGATGATGCCTTCTCGTGCTGCCGAAGCGATCGTCAACAGAATCAACCGGCTTCCCTTCGTGAAAGAGCTTTTGCCGGACATGGATTTCTCCGTCGCCCCGACCGAGGACGCTACCGTGGGTGCAGGATAATAGGTTGGCTATCGCCTCGTCCCGCTCGCACCGGTTCAGCAGGCCTCATGCAGGTGCACCTCCACGCGGCGGATGGGGCTGCTTCGCGGCGGACTGCAGAGTGCGTGAAAATATGAACAGAGGTCCCAGGGTCCATTCCAGCGTCGGTGCACCTTCGCCCCACGGACTGCTTCTTCGAGAAGGCGACGATGACGCCGTAGAAGAAGACCAGCAAGCCCGCAGCGAAGATGTAGGAGCCGATCGACGACCAGAAATGCCAGCCGGCGAAGGCATCCAGATAGTCCACGTCAAGGCCAAGGAAATGCTGGGAAGAACAGCAGGTTGGCGCCGAAAAAATGCGCCAGAAGTGCCGCCTGCGGAGCGACCAGTCCTTGACCGTGCCCGACGCGCGATGAACAGCCACCGCTTGATCCATGTCGCGGAAAATGGAGGACACCACCCCGCCGACCTCCCGCTGGAGCAACCGACGGCGCTCGGCGGGAACCAATCAGCCGGGCGCAATCACCTTGGCTCCCAATTAGCGACATCGACGCTTAAGCTTTCAATGGCTGAACCAATTGTAGAGACACAAAGCGACGTAAGCGATGAGCATAAGCCACGCGATGACGACTATAAACAATACTGAGGCAAATGAGCCCCCTCGAACGCGAGGTGAATATTCATTGAAGTGCGTCTGACCCCCGTTCGCCGCTTTGGTTTCAACAGCGTCAAGCGGCCGGTCATGCCGATCGATTGCTGTCATTTGGGCTCTCCGTTCCGCTCCGGGCAAACCCGTCAGGCTGATGCAGCAGCAATGTCGCCGTGCACGCTATCGAAAGAAGGCGAGCAAAATGATGATCGGCAGAGGAATTCCCAACATCCAAAGAAGTATGCCGCGGCCCATGGTCTGTCCTCCTGTTTGTCGAGCTTGAACCAACGACAAGCAGGAGTGTTCCCGGCTCATCGGTCCCGACTGGAACTATTTGGCCCCGTCGTCTGTTCCTCCGCGGTMACATATGTGGCGGTGCATTGGGAGTGTCTCATGAACGGCGTCATCTACATCGTTGGCCTCATCGTGGTCGTGTTGGCCATCCTTTCATTCCTTGGTCTTCGGTAGGAGGCTGCATCATGTCCGTGAGCGCACCCAACGTGGTCGTCGTTCCCCCTCCCGCCCTAAGGGGTGCCACCGGCTCATATCTTGAATGGAGCGCCATCTTTGGCGGTGCGGTGCTCTCTGCAGCCATCACTACGGTCATGGCAGCTTTTGGCTCTGCCCTTGGCCTGTCCCTGGTGTCCGCGGACACCGCGCGCTCTTCGGGCCTRACAGCCTTGACCATCGCCGCAGGCCTGTGGGCCATCTGGATCACAGTCTCGGCCTGCAGCGCGGGCGGATATCTTGCCGGGCGTATGCGTCGGCCGGTTACCGACGCCAGCGACCACGAGCGCCATGTTCGCGACGGTGCTCATGGCTTGGTCGTTTGGGCTGCCGGGGCGTTGATCGTAGCGATKGTCGCCAGTTCGTCGCTGCTGGGTGCTGCCAAAACAACTGCGACCGGTGTGGCTGCCGCAACTGGCGGAGCCGCCGCTCTTATCAGTCAGCAGGCGGACCCGCTGGGTTCGGCCTTGGACTCTGTCATGAGGTCAAACGGCACCACGCCGCCGACTGCCAGTGAACGCGAGGAGGCGTCCCGGATCTTCATGACCGGAATCAGATCGGGAAAGCTCGATCAAGTTGACCGCGACTACATTGCGACGCGCGTCGCTGCACGGATGAACATCCCTCAGCCCGAGGCTCAGAAGAAGGTCGATGACGCCTTCGCAAAACTGGATCAGGCGAAGGAGACCGCAAAGCAAGCCGCGGAGCGCGCTCGGAAGGCTGCAGTGATTACCGCATTTATGACCGCAGCAGTGCTTTTGTTGGGGGCGGCGGCAGCTTGGATGGCAGCCCAACTTGGCGGCAAGCACCGCGACGAGGAAATGGATCTCGGATCGCTGTTCGGGCGGCGATGAAGGAAATCGGAGGGGCTCGCACGGGCCCCTCCACACCTGCCGATACGCAAAGAAGCAAAGACGACGTCTTTCAGCCGCCGCTGCTCCGTTGCGAACTGGAACTTTGCCGAGGGCGGGGCCGTTAAGCCGGCATGGCCCAATACTTTTTCGACATCGAGATCAATACGGAGCTCGTCGTCGACGGCGAAGGCATCGACCTCGAGGACCACGCCGCCGCCCGCGTTTCGGCCCTTTCAAGCCTCGGCGACATCATCTCAGAGCGTGTCCAGTCCAGCGACGATCTCAGCATCGACGTGAGAATACGCTACGCCGATGGCACTCCGATCTTTGCGGCGACGCTCATTTTGAACAGCCGGTGGCTCACTCCAGCGCCCCCCATTCCGATCCGGAACGCTGTCCCCGGCAAATCTGAAGAGTGAAGCAATTCGGAGGCACGGGCCCGACACAAATAAGGCCCGCGCACCATTCGGAGCAGCGGGCCAGGTCATGTCCTGGTTTAACCCCCCAGCACGCTAGGTTCCCGCGCCGGCCGGGTCCGGTCACTTTGCGAAGCGGCCCTCGTACTTGAACTGCGGCGCCGCCTTGAGCTGTTCCTTGGTCGCGTTGATCCGCGCATTCCATTTCTTGTCGGTCTGATTCCAGGTGACGGCGAGCGCACTCGGGCTGACGGCAACATAGTGAATGCCCAGACCGAGAAAACCGCCGACGGATAGAATGTAGGACGCCAACGAATTGCCGGCGATGACCACATCCTCGATCTCGCCGACAGTCTCATCGCCGGCATTCTTGACGTCGAGACGCTTCAGGCTGCTGACGAGAGCGGACGCCTCGTCAACCGACACGAAGACGGGCGGCTGGGACGGGTGCTGTCTGTGCTAACGCCGCACTGGAAAGCAGGGTCGCTGCAAGAGCAAAAATGATGGTGCGCATGTTCGGATGACCTCCCTTATAGGGCCGCAGGCAGGAACCGCTGCGGCAGGATGGAAAGGTAATTCCGAGCATTCTGATCTGTTCCTCATGCGCATTCGCGGAGCTCCGTGTTCGAACGATTCCCGCACGGAACAAGGACGATACTCTGGGGTTTTGAAAGCGGCCGGGGAGGACACTCATGATGGAGGACGTCCATGACCTAATTCTCACCACGTTGTTTGCTGCTGCACTTGCGAGTTCGGCCGTGCTGGCACAGACCACCACAACTACGACGATCACCACGGAACAATCAGGCAAGATCAAATCCTACTTCATGAAAGAGAAGCCCAAATCCGTGAAGGTTCAGGAAACTGTGGCGATCGGCGCCACGCTTCCGGCAACGGTCGAACTGTACACATTCCCTTCGGATGTTGGTGTGACGCAGTATCGTTATACGATGGTCAATGACCGCGCTGTGCTGGTCGAGCCCAGCTCGCGCAAGATCATCCAGATCATCGAGTAAGCGCCCACCGCGGCCCTGGCGATGTTGCGTTAGGGCGGCGCTGGCTAGCCGCTGGCCACGGCGAATGCACTCCGAGAACCCTGATCCCGTTCCAGATGATCATGACGGCCATTTAAGACTTCTGCGCGGGACCGCGGTCACGTGGATCTCAAGAGTGGCCGCGGCCCACGATCACCTCGCGGCCGTAACCCCCAAAACCAAGGCCGCGGCCCAGGCCATTACACGAAGCGGACGCGCCCAAATCAAATCTCGTCCTCAAGCCTTTCCTGAAATTCCCCCACTCGCTCAAATGCAGCCGCTGCCTCCGATCGGTATCGACGCCGATCGTCTTCTGAAAGGGCCTCAGCGCGCTGTGACATCTCGATGAAGCCGGTGGAGGAAGGCGCGGTGGCGATGAATCATTCCCCGGCGCTGGATCCTGTCCAACTCCGGTAGTCGAGCCGATGTTCCGCTATTGGGCGCTCCTTCTTGGCCCTCCGGTTCCGCACGCCGGCGGGATTGGGAAAGGAACCAAAGCGGTGCGGCGCCGTTTTCTTGGGCACTGCGGCACCGCCGCTTCCCTTGGGAGAGCCACCATGAAAAAGCTCATCATAGTTTCCCTGATCGCCACCACGACCTCCTTTGGGGCCATGGCGCAAACCTCGACCACATCCCCCGCACCGGCTCCCGCTCCGGCCGACGCGAACGCCCCGCTGCCGGGCGCCAACAGCTTCACTGAAGGCCAGGCCAAGAGCCGTCTCGAAGCCAACGGCTACACAAACGTCACCGGCCTGAAAAAGGACGACAACGGCGTCTGGAAGGGCACGGCGACGAACGCCGGCACTCAAGTGAATGTTTCGGTCGATTATCGCGGCAACATCACTCGCAACTGATCGATACCTCTCGCACCCCGACTTCTGGAGGCAACCATGACCCGTACGATCACTCGTTCATACGACACCTACGATCAGGCCGCTGCGGCGGTCGAGAAGCTCGAACAGGCCGGCATCACGTCGTCGGAGATCAGTGTCATCGGGCGCGATGAGCGCGCCAAGGACAGCAACGCCGCCGAGGGGGCTGGCATCGGCGCAGGCATCGGGGGGGCGGCCGGCCTTCTCGCCGGCGTGGGCCTTCTAGCAATCCCGGGCATTGGCCCTGTCGTCGCCGCTGGCTGGCTGGCGTCGACCGCGGCGGGCGCTGTCGCGGGAGCAGCGGCGGGTGGCCTCGTCGGATCGTTCACCAGTGCAGGTGTCGATGAGGACGAGGCCCATTATTATGCGGAGACGGTTCGTCGCGGCGGCACGGTCGTTTCCGTCAGGGCGGTCGACGAGCAGGCCGCTACGGTCGAGGCCATCCTGGATGGTGCGACCCCGATCGATCGCGAGAGCCGTGTGGCCCAGTACCGTCGCGAAGGCTGGACCCGCTTCGACGAAACAGCGGATCCGTATGTGCGCGGCCAGGCCGGCATCTGACGCCACGCGCCGCTGCCGTGGGGCTCGCCCCGCGGCAGCGGCGCGTTGGTGATGCAAGGCCGTCCCAAGATGGTCGCCATTGGCGTCGCGGTGGACGAACACCATTTGGGAATAAAGAGAGGTGTTCCATGGCAAGTGGTTGGGCTCCCGACGGAGCCGTTCAGGACCAGATCGACGACTCGATAACCGATGCCGTCCGGCTTGCGCGGTCACGGCTTCCGACCGGACCTGGCGAGATTTATTGCCAGGTGTGCGGAGAGGAAATCGCGGAGGCGCGGCGTCGCGCGATGCCTGGCGCCCGTACCTGCGTGGATTGCCAGTCAGGCCTCGACCGTCCCAGAGCGATGTCCGGCATCAACCGCCGGGGCAGCAAGGACAGCCAATTGAAATGACCGCATGCGGTTGCTCCGATCGCGATTAGGCTGTCATCTTCACCTGTGAGCGCCGCCGCCTCCTGCTGCCCCCGGAACACTCCGCCCCGGTCTCTCCCCGCACGATCTGACGCCGCACAAATGCATCAACTACCGCCAGACGGGCTCCGGTGGCCTATTGCCTCGGAATTCGAGAAGGAGGGGCAGGATCTGTCCATGCG
>NZ_JBFTLD010000200.1:0-12487 GCF_056396265.1 Allobosea sp. 05T422_2
GGCTTGTACAGAGCACGCCTTTGACTTGGCGGTCCTGTCGGAGGAGGTCGCCGTAGCCTTCTTGGCAGGCGCCGCGGGTGCCGGGGAGGTCATGGCCGGCTTTGTATCCGGACCCATCTGTACGGGTGTTTGCGCAAACCCGTATCCCGTCATCATCGCGAGCGCGGCAACCGGCAGCAGATAGTGCGAGAGGTTCATGGCAACGTCCGTCATCAACCCGGATGATCGGTTCCAGGCAGTCGCCGGGTCGGCTGTCGGATGGCGAATGATCGCGCTGCCCGACTTGAATGGCTACTGAACAGCTGGCTGGCCACGTCTTCGACCTGTGGCATTTTCAGTCTCGCTCCGGCGGGGCGTTTCTTTKAGGTGAGACAGTGAACCCGAGCAGGCCCATTCACGGTAGCCGCTGCGGGTGCCGTACGGGACGCTCTTGGCGCCGATCTCGGCACAGGTCACCAGATATTCCGCGCCGCGATGCGGAGCCAGGATTTTGAGCACGGCAATCCGTTTGGCGGTCAGTTGAGGCGCGCGCCTGCTCATGGCGCCACCTCGCGGAGGGGTGAACAGGGCGAGAGGGAGTTTTCAGCGTGCCGCGCGATTCCGCTTTCGTACGCGGCTGTTCCGGCGACCGAGGGAAGCGGAGGCAAGCAAGATTAAGCGCTTGGCTGGATCGATGCCGATGCGGCGTTAACGCAGGTTGCGTTTTGCGCACCGTCGGGAAGACATCGGCCCGAAAGGGCGGCGCGATTCCCGGCTGCCTGCGAGGGAGGGCGCATGATCCGCCACATCGTATTCTTCACGGCGCAGCGGCGCGAGGATGTCGAGATGATCCGCCTGTCTCTGTCCCGGCTCGGCGATATCCCACATTCGCTCGCCTTCGCGGTCGTGGCCAATGCCAAGGTCGATCCGCTGGGCAATGACATCGATGTCGTCGTCTACGGCGAATTTGCCGATGAGGCGGCGCTGGCGGCCTACAAGGCCCATCCGATCTATGACGAAACGACGCGCCGCGTGCGTCCGCTGCGCGAGCTGCGCTATTCCGCCGATTTCCGTTCGACCTTGCGTTGATCGAAGGGCTGATCACGCGCAAATGCAGGTCGGGGCAGGGCGCGCGCCCGTTGCTGGCCCCGCCGCCGCGCGGTAAAGCCGAAGCATGACAGCGACCTCGTTCCGCCTGGCTCTGGCCCAGCTCAATCCGATCGTCGGCGATGTCGCCGGCAATGCCGACATGGTGCGCGTTGCGCGGCGCGACGCAGCGGCCGCCGGCGCCGATCTGGTGATGTTCCCGGAGCTCTTCCTGTCGGCCTATCCGCCGGAAGATCTGGTGCTGAAGCCCGCCTTCCAGGATGCCTGCCGCAGGGCCTGCGAGGATCTGGCGCGCGAGACTGCCGATGGCGGTCCAGCCGTGCTGGTCGGGTTGCCCTGGCTCGAGGACGGCAAGCTCTACAACGCCTACGCGCTGCTCGACGCCGGGATGATCCAGTCGGTGCGCTTCAAGGTCGACCTGCCGAATTACGGTGTATTCGACGAGAAACGCGTCTTTGAACCCGGCCCGCTGCCCGGTCCTGTCGTCTTCCGCAACCATATCCGCCTTGGCCTGCCGGTCTGCGAGGATATCTGGGGCGAGGAGGTCGTCGAGTGCATCGCCGAGACCGGCGGCGAGATCCTGCTTGTTCCCAATGGCTCGCCCTATCGGCGCGGCGTCACCGAGGAACGCCTGAATGTCGCGGTTGCTCGCGTCGTCGAGGCCGGGCTGCCGATGGTCTATCTGAACCAGCTCGGCGGCCAGGACGAACTCGTCTTCGAGGGCGCCTCCTTCGTGTTGAATGCCGACAAGACCTTTGCTCACCAGCTCCCGGCGTTTCGCGAAGTGCTGCGCCTGACCGATTGGGTGCGCGAGAACGGGTCCTGGCGCTGCCTGCCGGGCGAGATCACGCCCATCGAGAGCAGCGACGAGGCTGATTACGCGGCTTGCGTGCTGGGCCTGCGCGACTATGTCGAGAAGAACCGCTTTCCCGGCGTGGTGCTTGGCCTCTCCGGCGGCATCGATTCCGCGATCTGCGCGGCGATGGCGGTCGATGCGCTCGGCGCCGACAAGGTCCGCTGCGTGATGATGCCCTATCGCTTCACCTCGCAGGAGAGCCTGGACGATGCGAAGCGCTGCGCCGATGCGCTCGGCGTCCGCTACGAGATCGTGCCGATTGCCGAGCCGGTCGAGGGCTTCGAAGCGGCGCTCGCCGGCCTTTTCGGCGGAACCAATCGCGGCGTCACCGAGGAGAACCTGCAGAGCCGCGTGCGCGGCACGCTGCTGATGTCGATCTCGAACAAGTTCGGGCCGATGGTGGTGACCACCGGCAACAAATCCGAGATGTCATGCGGCTATGCCACGCTCTATGGCGACATGAATGGCGGCTACAACCCGATCAAGGATCTCTACAAGACCGAGGTCTTTCGCATGTCGGCGCTGCGCAACCGCTGGAAGCCCGCCGGTGCGCTCGGGCCGGACGGCGAGGTCATTCCGCACAATATCATCGTCAAGCCGCCGACGGCCGAGCTGCGCGAGAACCAGAAGGACCAGGATTCGCTGCCGCCCTATGACGTGCTGGACGATATCCTCGCCTGCCTGATCGAGCATGAGATGCGTCTCGCCGACATCGTCGCCCGTGGCCACGATCTCGAGACGGTCAAGAAGGTCGAACGCCTGCTCTATCTCGCCGAGTACAAGCGCCGACAGGCCGCGCCCGGCGTGAAGGTGACGCGCAAGAATTTCGGCCGCGACCGGCGCTACCCGATCGTCAATCGCTTCCGCGATCCCGGCGAACCCGCGCATCGGCCGGACGCTGCGCTGGTCAAGGGCGTCGGCAAGGCCGGGGGCGAGAGCTTCGATTTCTGAGCCGATTGTCGGCCTCGCGCAAAGGCGTCATAAGCCTCGTCATGACAACGCCACTCGTTCGCTTCGCGCCGTCGCCGACCGGCTATCTCCATATCGGCAATGCCCGTCCGGCGCTGTTCAACTGGCTCTATGCCCGCCGCAATGGCGGGCGTTTCCTGCTGCGCTACGACGATACCGATCTTGCGCGCTCGAAGCCCGAATTCGCRGATGCGATTGCCGGGGATCTCGGCTGGCTCGGCATCGAGCCCGATCTCGTCATTCGCCAGTCGGAGCGGCTCCCGATCTATGATGCGGCGGCCGACCGGCTGCGCACCGCCGGGCGACTCTACCCCTGCTTCGAGACCGCCGATGAACTGGATCGCCGCCGCAAGCGCCAGCTCGCTCGCGGCTTGCCGCCGATCTACGATCGCGCTGCGCTGAAGCTCACGGCCGAGCAGCGGGCGGCGCTTGAGGCGGAAGGACGCAAGCCGCATTGGCGCTTCCTGCTCGAGGCCCGCGAGGTCGCCTGGGACGATCTCGTGCGCGGCGCATCGCATGTCGACTGCGCCTCGCTCTCCGACCCGGTGCTGGTGCGTGAGGATGGCAGTTATCTCTACACGCTGCCTTCGGTCGTCGACGATATTGAGACCGGCGTCACCCATGTCATTCGCGGCGAGGACCATGTCACCAACACGGCGGTCCAGATCCAGATCTTCGAGGCGCTGGGCGCCGCCCTTCCGGCATTCGGCCACCACAACCTGCTGACCACGGCGAGCGGGGAGGGGCTGTCGAAGCGGCTCGGCCATCTTTCGCTGCGCGGCCTGCGCGAGTCCGGGGTGGAGGCGCTCGCCGTCGCGGCATTGGCCGTCCTGGTCGGCTCCTCCGACGCGGTCAGGCCGGTCGCGAGCCTGGACGAGCTCGCGGATCTCGTCGACCTCGCCCATGTCTCGCGCGCACCGGCCAAGTTCGATGAGCATGAGCTTGAAGCCCTGAGTGCGCGCACGCTGCATCAGCTGCCGTTCGACGCGGTGTCGCACCGGTTGCAGGAGCTTGGGATCGCGGCCGGCGAGCCCTTCTGGCTGGCGGTGCGCGGCAATCTCGCAAAGCTTGCCGAGGTGCAGGCCTGGTGGCAGGTCGTTCGTGGCCCGATCACGCCCGTGATCACCGATGCCGGCTTTGCGGCGAGCGCAGCCGCACTGCTCCCGGCCGAGCCCTTCGATGCGACAACCTGGAAGAGCTGGACACAGGCCGTCGGCGCGGCGACCGGCACCAAGGGCAAGGCGCTGTTCATGCCGCTTCGCCAGGCTCTGACCGGCCTCGAGCATGGGCCGGAATTGGCTGCCCTGCTGCCGCTCATCGGCCGTGACAAAGCGCTGAAGCGGCTCGGGGGCGAGGCGGCCTGAAGGCTTCGCATCGTCCCGGATCAGCGCGGCTTGCGCTACGTGTCCGGGACGACATCGGTCCAGCGGGCAATGGCGCCGTGGATCACTCGTGCCGGTGCATCGCCGATTCATGCTTGGTGTCGCGCATGGTCGCGTAGACCAGCAGCGACAGGAAGATCACGCCCGCCAGGTAGTAGAAGAACCACTGCTCGTGGCCCTGCTGCTTGAAGAACAGCGCGATCGCAGGCGCCGTGCCGCCAAAGATCGAGACCGTCACGGCGTAGGGCACGGCGATGCCTGTGGCGCGGATCGCGGTCGGGAACAGTTCGGCCTTCACCACGGCATTGATCGAGGTATAGCCGGCGACGAAGATCCAGGCTCCGGAGATCAGCAGGAACGCCATCCAGGGCGACTTGGTCTGGGACAGCATCGTCAGGATCGGCACCGTCAGCAGCGAGCCGGCAACGCCGAAGAAGATCAGCAGCGGCTTGCGGCCGATCCTGTCCGAGATGGCGCCATAGATCGGCTGCAGGATCGAGGCGAAGATCAGCGAACCGGCGATGACATAGGTCGTCGTGATGTCGGACAGGCCGACGGTCTGCTTCACGAAGGTCTGCATATAGGTGGTGAAGGTGTAGAAGGCCGCGGTGCCGCCGGCCGTCAGGCCGACCACGATCGCAACCTCGCGCGGGTATTTCAGCAGCCCGCGCAGCGAGCTTTCGCGCTTCTTCGTCTTGCTGGCTTCGACGAAGGATTCCGTTTCGTGCATGTGGCGGCGCATGAACATCGCGGTGATCGCGAGCAGGGCTCCGATCACGAAAGGAATGCGCCAGCCCCAGGCGACGAGCTGTTCATGGGTCAGGAACACGTTCTGGAGCAGCAGCAGCACCACGATGGCGGTCAACTGGCCGCCGATCAGCGTGACGTACTGAAAGCTCGAATAGAACCCGCGATGGTTCGGGTCGGCGATCTCGGTGAGATAGGTCGCGCTTGCCCCGTACTCGCCGCCGAGGCTCAGGCCTTCGATGATCCGCGCGAGAGCGAGCAGCGCGGGCGCTGCAAATCCGATTGTCGCATAGGTCGGCGTCAGCGCGATGATCAGCGACCCGAAACACATCATCAGCACCGAGATCGTCAGCGAAAGCCGGCGRCCATAGCGGTCGGCGATGTGACCGAACAGCCATCCGCCGATCGGGCGGACGATGAAGCCGGCGGCAAACAGCGTCGCGGCGTTGAGCTGCTGGACGACCGGATCGTGCGACGGGAAAAAATGCGGCGCGAAATAGAGTGCGAAGGCCGTGTAGGCGTAGAAATCATACCATTCGACGAGATTGCCGACCGAGCCCATGAAGATCGCCTTCAGGCGACGACGGGTATCGGCCAGATCCATTCCGGTATGCGTGTTGGCGGTTGTCTCTGACATGGGACGCCTCTGCTGGGCTCTGCCAAGGAGGCCGTCAGAGTAGGATTGCGCGCTGGAAGAGCAATCCTGACGAAATCTGGCGCGTATCCAGGCCGGCCGGGGTGGTCTTGCCTGTATATGCGCCTGTCGGCGTCATGCGTCCAGCGCTTGATCTGCGGGGTATTTAAGCGCCGCTCTCCGCTCTGGCGCATGACGCAGCCCTCGCCGCCGACGCACGAGGCGCCGTTGCGGCGGCGCTGCCGGCGTCAGGGCCGCGCGACTGCGGGGCCCAGATTGGGTGCGAGGTTGGGCGCAACGATCCTGACCGTGCGCCGCTCGCCGGTGACGCTGCGGCTTTCCTTCTTCACGCCGTCGCCTTGCTGCACGACCTTCTCGGGCTCGACGCTCTGCGGACCCATGCCGGCCGACTCCGTGCCCGAAGTCGGCGAATTCTCGGACGGCATCGGCTTGTCGTCGGCATCAGACAGGATCGGCTGTTGTTGAGCCGGCGCGGGTGTCGCGGTCCTGCGCTTGGGATCGGGCTTGGGCCGCGACAGCTCGGCTGCGCGCTGTTCGGTGACGATGACGTCGCCCTTGCGCTTGTCGAGAAGCTCCTCGGCATTGCGCAGCGCCTGGGACCAGCTTTGGCCCGGCGCCCGGCAGGTGCAGGCGGAATCGAAGCTTCGAATGTATTTTCCGGCGTTCGCCAGCGACGAATAGGGCGTCCCGCTAGCACGGGCGACAGCATTCTGAATGTCGCCGCCGGTGCTCATGCCGAAGGCCAGCGTCTCCGTCCCCGGGCAGAGCGCCTGGCACATTTCATCCTGGCCGTCGCGGCCGCCGGGGCTGTTGGCGAGCGGGAAGAAATAGCCGTCGCAGGTCCKGACGCAGACCGTATTGGGGCCGCCCTGGCGGGGCTTCTCCGAATCGAGCGGCTGCATGTCCGGATCGAGTTCGGGCATGGTCGAATCGATCTCACCGCGGCGAGGCTCGATGCCGAAGATCGTCTCGAAGAAGCCGCGCTGCTGCCCGCCCCCCCGGCAATTGGTCTCGATCGCTGCGGCGAGCTGCATGCGGCGCTGCTCGGCAGCTCCGCCCTGTGCCTGGCGCTGGAGTGCCGTGTACTGGGACTGCAATTGGTTGATCTGTGCCTGCAGGCCGCCGCATTGCGGGGGCGCCTGCGCACCGAAGAAGAGGAATCCGCCACGTTCGCAGCCCATCGCGCGGAACTGGCTGACGCTTTGCGAGAGCTGGGCGCCGACGCGCTGCGCCTGCTGCGCGGCACGCGGATCGCCCCCGCGCTGGCCCTGCAGGCTCGCGAGTTCGCTGCGCCAGGCATTGCACGCGGGCGACTGCGCCAGCGCCGCTCCACCCATCGCCGAGAAGGCCAGCAGCATCGCGCCGAGGCGCCGGGTTAGTCGTAGTCTCATCGCCGGTCGGGCCATATTACCTGCTTGTTCGATCCGCCCCGGAAACCGGGCAATCGCTTTGCGGGAGTTTCACCTGCCAAACGCGACGGAACTAAGGACGGGTCCTGCGATGGCGCGGCGCGGATTCGGGCGGACGGCCATGGCGAGGCCCGGCATGCCATATTTGGCGGCAAGCGGCAATTCAGCCTTCGCTTTCGTGATAGCCGCCGGCGAGATGGCGGCCCCGTTCGGTGAGAATCGAAAGCACGCGTTCGAACACGCGCAGCTCCTCTGCCGGAAGTCCCTCGGTCCAGCGCGCCTGGAAGGCGAGCGCCAGGGGCACGATCTCGGCATAGGTTCGGGAGCCGCGGGGGGTAAGGCTGATGAAGGCCTCGCGCCGGTCCTCGCGATTCTCGCTGCGCGACGTCAGGCCGCGCTTCTCGAGCTCGCTGACGGCGCGCGAAACCTTGGTCTTGTGCATCTGGGACAGCTCGCCGATGTCGCGCGAAGTCAGCTTTCCGAATTCGCCGAGCTGCGCGATCACACGCCATTCGGGAATGCCTATGCCGAAGCGCTCGCTATAGATTCGTCCGAGCGCGCGGCTGGCGAAATGGCCGACGACGTTCAKCCGATAGGGCAGGAACTGCTCCAGCCGCAAGGTCGTTTCRTCGCCGGGTGGGGGAGGCTCGGGCTGCGTTGACATTAGTTTCATCTGTAACTAGCTGAGGTCGGGGCGGGACGCCCGCTCCGATCTTTCCGGAACCTGCGTTCTTGTCAAAGCGGTCCGGCAGCGGAAGGGGAAATGCTCATGAATGTCCAGGCACAGATTCATACAGCCCCGCTGCGCCAGGCCGCGACCGGCACGCGCTACATGTCGGGATTCGGCAATAGTTTCGAGACCGAGGCGCTGCCCGGCGCCTTGCCGGTCGGCCGCAATTCGCCGCAGAGGCCCGCCTATGGCCTCTATGCCGAGCAGCTATCCGGCTCGCCCTTCACCGCGCCGCGCTCCTCGAACGAGCGGTCCTGGCTCTACCGCATCCGGCCCAGCGTCAAGCATGGCGGGCGCTGGAAGAAGGTCGACAAGGGGCTGATCCGCAGTGCGCCCTGCCGCGACGAGGCCGAGCTGCCGATCGGACAGCTGCGCTGGAGCCCGATTCCGATGCCATCGGAGTCGCTGACCTTCCTCACCGGGCTGCGCACGCTGACGACCGCTGGCGATGCCGAGACCCAGGCCGGCATGGCCGCCCATATGGTTTTCGTCACGGCCTCGATGGAACGCGAATACGTCTTCTGCGCCGATGGCGAATTGCTCATCGTGGCGCAGGAGGGGGCGTTGCGCTTCTGCACCGAATTCGGCGTGATCGAGATCGAGCCCGGCGAGATCTGCATCATTCCGCGCGGCGTCGTCTTCCGCTGCGAGCTGATGGGCGGACCGGCCCGCGCCTATGTCTGCGAAAACTATGGCGGCTCCTTCACCTTGCCGGATCGCGGCCCGATCGGCGCGAATTGCCTGGCCAATCCGCGCGATTTCCTGACTCCCATCGCGGCCTATGAAGACGATGAGACGCCGTCGACGCTCTATGCGAAATGGGGCGGGGAACTCTTCTCCACGCCGATCGGCCAGTCGCCGCTCGATGTCGTGGCCTGGCACGGCAATTACGCGCCCTACAAATACGACCTGCGCCATTATTCGCCGGTCGGGGCGATCTCCTTCGACCATCCCGACCCGTCGATCTTCACGGTCCTGACCGCGCCCTCGGAGACACCCGGCACTGCGAATATCGACTTCGTGATCTTCCCCGAGCGCTGGCTGGTCGCGGAGAACACGTTCCGCCCGCCCTGGTATCATCGCAATATCATGTCCGAGTTCATGGGGCTGATCTACGGCGTCTATGACGCCAAGCCGGAGGGCTTCACGCCTGGCGGCTTCAGCCTCCACAACATGATGCTGCCGCATGGCCCGGACGCGCAGGCGTTCGAACATGCAAGCACGGTCGAGCTCAAGCCCGTGAAGCTGACCGGGACCATGGCCTTCATGTTCGAGACCCGCTTCCCCCAGCGCGTCACCGGCTACGCCGCGAGCCTGCCCGCCCGGCAGCCGGACTACAGCGCCTGCTGGGAGGGCCTGAAGAAGCGTTTCGATCCGACGAGGCGCGAGGCCTGGTAGCGTTCCGATCCTTGCAAGGCACTTGCGGAGCCCGAATGCTTGTCGCTCAATGCGCTCCCGAACTTCGCAAGGAGCGCGCCTTGGCGATACCCGCGAAAGCACCGGTTCGGCTGAGCGGCGGCAGGAGCCCGCGCGCCCGGACGTCGCGCAATGCGGTGCCCAGCGGTCCGGCATTGATGCGGCTCTGGGCCCAGCACTGGCTCGCAGTTTGTCGCGAGATGCCGTTGCAGGGGCGGCGGTTACTCGACCGCCTGGAGAGCGACCCCGCCAAGGGTGTTCATGATTTCCGCCGACTGATGAAGGCGTGGCGTTCCCTGCTGAAGCTCTCGCCGGCTGCACTGGAGGAGGAGACGGCGCTGCTCCGGGCCGGCATCAAGCGCCTGCGCCAGACCTTCACCGCGACCCGCGAAGCTGCGGTCGTCGCGCGGACCTTGCAGGAGCTGCTGCCCAGCGAACGCGGCAAGCTGGTCGAGCCTCCGCCTGACCCGATGCCGCTGCCGGAAACCGTTGCGGCGATGCAAACGGAGCTCGACCGTCTCGCTGCCAGGATGGAGGAGTGGTCGGTGGCTGGCGAGCGCGGGGGCTTCCTGCTCGCCGGGTTCCGGCGCAGCTACCGCAAGGCCAGACGCGCGGCGCGCCGTGATCCGCGCCGGATGAGCCTGAAGCGCCTGCACGCCTGGCGCACCCGCATCATCGATCTCGGCTATCAGCTCAGCTTCTTCCAGCCTGCCGATCCCGGTCACTACAAGGAGCAGATCGAGGCGGTCGAGCGTTTGCGCACACATCTCGGTGCGGTCGTCGATCTTGATTTGACAGAGCGGCAACTGGCGGAAACCGCCACGACCAGATCCCTGAGGAACGTCAGGAAGAAACTCCGCCGGCGCGCCGGCAAGCAGCGTGGCAAGGCGGCGGGGATGGTCGAGCCCGTGCTCGACACGCGCCCGAAAGCCGTCTGCGCCCACCTGGCCGAGGCGATGGTGGCGCATGCGCCGCGCCGGATCAAACTTGTCTGACCCGGCGCCATCTATTGGTCCCGGTGGCGCCTCAGCGCGACCGCAGACGGTTCATGAACGAGTCGTACGACAGCTCTGCCACCTGCCACCAGAGCAGGTTCTCGCCGCGGAAAGCGACCATCGAGTCGTAGCCCTTCTTGAACAACTCACTCTTGGCGGAGGTCTCGGCGTAGTACTCGTCCGCCGCCTTGAGAGCCGCTTCCATGATCGGCATCGGGAAGGCCTTGAGCTGTGCGCCCTGCTGGACCAGCCGGCGCAGGCCACCCGGGTTCACCGCATCGTACTTGGCCAGCATCCAGTTATTGGCAGCCTCGCAGGCGTGATGGACGATCGCCTGGTAGTGCTTCGGCAGCTTGTTCCAGGCCTCCTGGCCAACGACGAGATGCAGCATGGCGCCGCCCTCCCACCAGCCGGGATAGTAGTAGTATTTGGCGACGCGCACGAAGCCGAGCTTCTCGTCATCATAGGGGCCGACGAATTCTGCGGCGTCGATCGTGCCGCGCTCCAGCGCCGGGTAGACGTCGCCGCCTGCGATCTGCGTGGGCACCACGCCGAGCTTGGCCAGCACGGCCCCGCCCATGCCGCCGATACGGAACTTCAGGCCCTTGAGATCATCGAGCGAGGTCAGTTCCTTGCGGAAGAAGCCGCCCATCTGGCAGCCGGAATTGCCGCAGGGGATCGAATAGGCATTGAATTTGGCCAGCGCCGAATTGATGATCTCCTCGCCGCCGCCGAAGAACCACCAGGAATGCTGCTGACGCGCGTTGAGTCCGAACGGGATGCCGGTGCCGAGCCCGAGTGCCGGCTCCTTGCCGATATAGAAATAGGTCGGCGTATGCGCGCATTCGACCGTGCCGGAGGTGACCGCGTCGAGGGCCTGCAGGCCCGGCACTATCTCGCCGGCGGAGAAGGTCTGGACCTGGAATTTGCCGTCGGTCGCGTCCGACATGTATTTCGCGAACTGCTGGGCCGTGCCGTAGATCGTGTCGAGCGCCTTCGGGAAGCTCGAGGTCAGGCGCCACTTCACCTCAGGTTGCGACTGCGCGATCGCCGGCATCGCGACCGGCGTCGCAGCCGCTGCCAGCGCACCGGTTTTCAAAAAGTCGCGGCGTTTCATAAGCTGAACTCCCAGAGGTTTGTTGCGCGCAATCTCGCGTGTTCGTCACGGATTGGAAAGAGATGAAACTCGCTTCCCTCATGCACGGTCGTGATGGCCGCCTTGTCGTGGTTTCCAAAGACCTGACGCGCGCCACGGACGCTTTTCCCGTGGTCGCGACCATGCAGGCCGCGCTCGACGACTGGGGGCGCCATGCGCCGCGCCTGGCCGATCTAGCAGAAGGATTGGAGCATGGCTCCGTCCCATCCTTCCGTTTCCACGAGCATGATTGCGCAGCCCCCTTGCCACGCGCCTATCAATGGCTCGACGGCTCGGCCTATGTGAACCATGTCGCGCTCGTCAGGAAGGCGAGGGGCGCGGAGATGCCCGAGAGTTTCTGGAGCGACCCTCTGATGTATCAGGGCGGATCCGACGCCCTGCTGGGGCCGCGCCAGCCGATCCGGATCCGCTACGAGGAGGACGGCATCGATTTCGAGGCCGAGATCGCCGTCATCACCGGCGACGTGCCGATGGGGGTCTCTGCGGAAGCGGCGCATGGCCATGTCCGCCTCGTGATGCTCGTCAATGACGTCAGCCTGCGCAACCTGATTCCGGACGAACTGGCGAAGGGCTTTGGCTTTCTCCAGTCGAAGCCGCCGACGGCCTTCTCGCCGRTGGCCGCGACACCGGATGAACTGGGCGAGGCATGGCAGGGCGGAAAGCTGCATCTGCCGTTGCTGTCGCTGCTCAACGGCCAGCCCTTCGGACAGCCGAATGCCGGCATCGACATGACCTTCGATTTCGGCACGCTGATCGCTCATGCCGCGCGAACGCGCCCGCTTTCGGCCGGAACGATCATCGGCTCCGGCACGGTCTCGAACCGCGACGACGAAGGTGGCCCGGGGCGCCCGATCGCGCTGGGAGGCGTCGGCTACGCCTGTATCGCCGAGCAGCGCATGGTCGAGATCATCAAGTCGGGCACCGCGGCAACGCCTTTCCTGCGCTTCGGCGATACGGTTCGTATCGAGATGAAGGACGGGGATGGTTCTTCCATTTTCGGTGCGATCGAACAGGACGTGCTGCCCCATGTCGACTGACAAGCCCGCCTTCGCCTCCAGTGCCGATCTCGGTGAGAAGACCGTTTCC
>NZ_JBFTLD010000201.1:0-12442 GCF_056396265.1 Allobosea sp. 05T422_2
CTCGATGACCTGGCCGAGCGAGAACAGCGTCTCCTCGTCGAAGGGGCGGCCGATCAGCTGCAGGCCAAGCGGCAGGCCCTGCGCATCCTGTCCGGCGGGCACCGCGATGCCCGGCAGGMCGGCCATGTTCACCGTGACCGTGAAGACGTCGTTGAGATACATCTCGACCGGATCAGACGAGCCCTTCTCGCCGATGCCGAAGGCCGCCGAGGGCGTCGCCGGCGTCAGCACGGCGTCGATTCCGTCGGCATAGGCCAACTCGAAATCGCGCTTGATYAGCGTGCGGACCTTCTGGGCCTTGAGATAATAGGCGTCGTAATAGCCGGCCGAGAGCACATAGGTGCCGATCATGATGCGGCGCTTGACCTCGGCGCCAAAGCCTTCGGCGCGGGTCTTCTCGTACATCTCGACGATGTCGCGGCCCGGCACGCGCAGGCCGTAGCGCACGCCGTCATAGCGGGCGAGGTTGGAGGAGGCTTCCGCCGGCGCGACGATGTAATAGGCGGGCAGAGCGTATTTCGTGTGGGGCAGCGAGATGTTGACGATCTYGGCACCGGCTGCCTTCAGCCAGGCGATGCCCTGCTGCCAGAGAGCCTCGATCTCGGGCGACATGCCGTCGAGCCGGTATTCCTTGGGAATGCCGATCTTCATGCCCTTCACCGAGCGGCCGACCGCGGCCTCGTAGTCCGGCACGGCGAGGTTCGCGGAGGTCGTGTCCTTGGCATCGTACCCGGCCATCGAGCGCAGCATCACGGCGCTGTCGCGCACCGTCTTGCCGATCGGACCGGCMTGGTCGAGCGAGGAAGCGAAAGCGACCGTGCCCCAGCGTGAGCAGCGGCCATAGGTCGGCTTGATGCCGACTGTCCCGGTGAAGGCCGCCGGCTGGCGGATCGAGCCGCCGGTATCCGTCGCGGTGGCGGCCAGGCAGAGGTCGGCGGCGACGGCGGCGGCCGAGCCGCCCGACGAGCCGCCCGGAACCAGATGGTTGCCCTCGATTGCGCCGGAGCCACCTGCTCCGACATTCGAGCCGCTGCGGCGCCAGGGATTGACGACATTGCCGAAGGCGCTGGTCTCGTTCGACGAGCCCATGGCGAACTCGTCATTGTTGAGCTTGCCGAGCATCACCGCGCCGTCGCGCCAGAGCTGGCTCGTCACGGTCGATTCATAGGCTGGCACGAACTCGCCAAGGATCTTCGAGCAGGCGGTGGTGCGCACGCCCTCGGTGGCGAAGAGGTCCTTGATGCCGAGCGGCAGGCCTTCGAGCGGGCCGCCCTCGCCCTTCGCCAGCCTGGCATCGGAGGCCGCGGCCTGCTTCAGCGCGTGGTCCGGCGTCTCCAGCACGAAGGCGTTGAGCGCGCGGGCCTTCTCGATGGCGGCGATATGCGCCTTGGCGAGGTCAGTCGCGGAAAAGGTCTTTGCCTTGAGGCCGTCGCGGGCCTCGGTCAGCGTCAGGCGGGTCAGGTCGGTCACGTCAGTGGTTTCCGGCAAATTGAACTGGGAGGAGCCCGCGGAGCGCGCCTGGCGCTTCCGGGGAGATAGAACGGGCGGATCAGCGCCTATTCGACCACCTTCGGCACCATGAAGAAATTGTCCTCGGAGACCGGCGCATTGGCGACGATCCGATCGGCGATCTCGCCATCCGTGACGACATCCTGGCGCTGCGTCATCGCCATCGGCGTGACCGATGTCATCGGCTCGACGCCGCTGACATCGACCTCGTCCAACTGCTCGACGAAGCCGAGAATGGCGTTGAGCTCGCCTTGCAGCTTGGGCAGATCGGCCTCGGGCACGGCAATGCGCGCCAGATGCGCGACGCGCTTCACGGTGGCGAGATCGACCGACATGGCAGGCTCCTGAAACTGTGGCTGAACAAGCCGAAACTGATTTGCCCGCGCTATAGCGCGTCGGCGGCAAAAGGATAAGTCAATACTGACGGGTCGTCGGAATCCCGGCCAGAACGCCGGGATCCATCGTCATGGACCGAAGCTGGATGGAGACGGGAATAGCGCGCTTCGTTGCCGATCCCGGATGACGCGGCCTTGCGTCAGATCTCGACCGCCTCGCCCTTCCCGGGCACGAGGGCCCGAACATCGCTGCCCTTCAACGCCGCGACGAACTCGTCGGCATTCTGGGCGATGATCGGGAAGGAGCCGTAATGGCAGGGGATCGCGACCTTCGGCTTGACGAAGCGGGTCATGGCCAGCGCCGCGGTCTTCGCGCCCATGGTGAAGCGGTCGCCGATCGGACAGATGCAGATGTCGACGGCATTCAGTTCGCTGATCAGCGCCATGCCCGGGAAGATGTCGGTGTCGCCCATATGCCAGAGCGTCTTCTCGCCCGGGGCCTTGATGACCACGCCATTGGCGCTGCCGAGCGGGAAAGCGACACCGGCCTCGACCAGGCCGGCCGAGTGATCTGCCCTGACCAGGGTGGTCTGGAAGGAGCCGAGATCGACCGTGCCGCCGGTATTMATCGGCTCGAACTTCTTCAGGCTCTTCGAGGCAAGGTACATGCACAGGTCGAAATTGGTGACGACGGTCGCGTGATTGGCCTCGGCGATGGCAAGCGTGTCGCCGATATGGTCGCCATGGCCATGGGTGATCACGATATGGCTGACGCCCTTCGATGCCTCGGCGGCATTACCCTCGAAGGCCGGATTGCCGGTGAAGAACGGATCGATCAACAGCGAAGCGCCGGGGAGATCGAGGCGGAAGGCCGAATGGCCGAACCAGGTGAGCTTCATGGCGGAACCCCTTAGGCTGACGGGCAAGACAGCCTATCTAGGCCGGCAACGCGCGCCGTCCAAGTCGACTTTGCATCGGGCGACGTGCACGCTGCCACGCCTGGACCAAATGGAACCCTCGCCATGACCGACGCCGCAACCCTTTCCCGCCGCATTGCCCAGGGCCGTGGCGACGAGCCGGCCGATCTCGTCATTCGCGGCGCCAGGCTGTTCGATCTCGTCACCGGCGCCCTGGTCGAGACCGATATCGCGCTCTGCGGTGGAACGATCGTCGGCACCTATGGCCGTTATGAGGGCATCGCGAGCTTTGATGCCCGGGGGCTGATCGCGGTGCCCGGCTTCATCGACACGCATCTTCATGTCGAATCGTCGCTGGTGACGCCGTTCGAGTTCGAGCGCTGCGTGCTGCCGCACGGGGTCACGACCGCGATCTGYGACCCGCACGAGATCGCCAATGTCCTTGGCGTCGAGGGTATCAGCTATTTCCTGCGCTGCGCCGAGGCGATGCGCATGGATTTGCGCGTGCAGCTCTCGAGCTGTGTGCCGGCGACGCATCTGGAAACAGCAGGGGCCCGACTGGAGGCGGGCGACCTGACGCCGCTGATGGACCATCCCAAGGTGATCGGGCTCGCCGAGTTCATGAACTTCCCGGGCGTGCTTCACCGCGATCCCGGCTGCCTCGCCAAGCTCGAAGCCTTCTCTCACCGGCATATCGATGGCCACGCCCCGCTGGTCCGTGGAATGGACCTGAACGGCTACCTCTCGGCCGGCATCCGCACCGATCATGAAACGACCACGGCCGAGGAGGCGCGCGAAAAACTCGCCAAGGGCATGGCGATCCTGATCCGCGAGGGCTCGGTGTCGAAGGACCTGCATGCCCTGATCCCGCTGATCACCCGCGACGCCTCGCCCTTCCTCGCGTTCTGCACTGATGATCGCAACCCGCTCGACATCGCCGAGGAAGGCCATCTCGACTACATGATCCGCACTGCGATCGCCGCCGGGGCGGATGTGCTTGCGACCTATCGCGTCGCGACGCTCGCGGCTGCACGGAATTTCGGCCTGTTCGATCGCGGCTTCATCGGGCCCGGCAAGCGCGCCGACATCGTGCTCGTGGATGATCTCGCGACCTGCCAGGTGAAGTCTGTCTTTGCGGGAGGCCGGCTCGTCGAGGGGGCCCTCTTCGCGGATCGCAAGCCCATTCCGCCGGTTGGCCTCGGCAGTGTCCGGTGCCGCAGACTGGAGCCGGGAGATTTCAAGGTCGCGGCCCGGTCCGGCGACACCCCCGTCATCGGCGTCGTGCCGGGCCGCATCATCACCGAGCGGCTGGCGATGTCCCTGCCCGCCCGGGATGGAGAGGCCCTGCCCGATCTCACGCAGGACGCGGTCAAGGTCACGGTGATCGAACGGCATGGCAAGACGAACGGCATCGCGACCGGCTTCGTCCACGGCTTTGGCATGAAACACGGCGCCATCGCCTCTTCCGTCGGCCATGACAGCCATAATCTCTGCGTCGTCGGCGTCGACGAAGCCTCGATGGCGGCTGCCGCCAACCGGCTGATCGAGATCGGCGGCGGGTTCGCCGTCGCGGATGGTGGCGTGGTCAAGGCGGAGCTGGCGCTGCCGGTTGCCGGCCTGATGAGCGACCAGCCTTTCGAGGTCGTGCGGCACGGCCTGGAGGGCTTGCGAACGGAAGCGAGGGCGCTCGGCGTCGTGCTGGCCGAGCCGTTCCTGCAGGTCGCCTTCCTGACCTTGCCGGTGATCCCGCATCTGAAGATCACCGACAAGGGGCTGGTCGATGTCGACCGGTTCGACTTCGTCTGAGATCTAGCTTCACGGCATCGGCCMGCAGAGTGGATTGCGGACTTCAGGCCGATGCCGACACAGAAAGTCGGATCATCGGACCGGATGCGAGCCGGTTCGTTGATATAGACTTTTGTCTTTGCATCGGCTTTCCCGAAAACCGCAATCCACTCTGCGGGCCGATGCTTTAGGCGGAGAGGATTTCCTCAGGGATCAGAATCCCTTCAGCGCGGGCCTTCGCACGCAGATTCAAGCGCCTCGTCCCCGGCAGGCGCGTGCCTGGCTGGTCCTCTATCGCGTGGGCCAGCAGCTTCATGCGTTCGGCGAACCAATTGCCGCCCATGCTGGCGGGATCGATCGCGAGGATGAGCTGGCCGGTATCGGGTGGACCGCCCTTGTCGTCGATGAAGGAGGACGCTTGGAAGGCGAAATGCGTGCCGACCAGTGCCGCGGCGAGGATCTCCACCATCATCGCCAAGGTCGCGCCCTTGGCGTCGCCGAGCGGCACCATGGTGCCGGCAATCGCGGCGGCCGGGTCGGTTGTCGGCTTGCCATCCGCATCGAGCGCCCAGCCTTCGGGGATGGGCTCGCCCTTCTGTCTGGCGGCGACGATCGGCCCGCGCGCGACCTTGCTCAGCGCCATGTCGATGACGACCGGCTCGCGCCCGGCGAGCGGTGCGGCAAAGGCGATGGGATTGGTGCCGAAGACCGGCTTCGAGCCGCCCCAGGGCGCCATCGCGCCCGGCGTATTGGCGAAGAGCAAGGCGACGAGCCCCTGCTCGGCCAGGCGCTCGACATGCAGTCCCGCAGCGCCGCAATGGTTCGAGCGCCTGATCGGTGCCGCGACGACGCCCTGGGCGCGTGCGAGTTCGGGCAGCTCGCTGACCGCAAGATCGATCGCGGGATAGGCAAAGCCATGGGCGGCGTCGATGGCGAGCACGCCGGGCTTCGGTCGCCGGGCGATCGGCACGGCCTGGCCATCGATCTTTCCCGATTTCAGCATGGCCAGATAGGTCGGCACACGCGAAAGGCCGTGGCCCTTCAAGCCGTCGGCCTCGGCCATCACCAAGGCCCAGGCAACGGAGGCGGCATTGGCCGCTGAAGTCCCCGCAGCGGCGAACAGCGCCGCAATTCTGGCTTCGGCCTCCTCCAGAGAAAGGCGGGTCATGTCCGCCCCTCCAGCGCGGCGATGACGCGCTCCGCGACGAGGCCGGAAACGCGCCCGTTCGATTCGACGGTATTGCCGGCGATATGCGGCGTCAGGATCAGGTTCGGCGTGCCGGCGAAGAGCTTGGCGCCGCCGCGCAGCGGCTCCTCCTCGAAGACGTCGAGCGCCGCACCGGCGAGCCTGCCGCTCTTCAGGGCCTCGACCAGCGCGGCCTCGTCCATGACTCCGCCACGCGAGGCGTTGATCAGGATCGCGTCCGGCTTCATGCGCGCGAAGGACGCGCTTCCGATTAGCCCCTTGGTCTCCGAGGTCAGCGGCAGATGCAGGCTGATTACATCCGAGGTCGCAAGCAGGGCATCGAGCTCCAGCCGCTCGACATTGCTCCAGACCGGATCACCGGCTGGAACATAGGGGTCGTAGGCGGCGATGCTCATCCCGAGCAAGCGGGCATGCGCCGCAGCGTCACGCGCGATGGCGCCAAAGCCGACGAGCCCCATGCGCTTGCCGGCGATCTCGCGGCCGATCAGCTTTGTCTTTGGAAATTCGCCAGCCAGCATGGCTGCATTGGCGAAATAGGCGCCGCGCAACAGGGTCATCGCCGTGCCGATGACATATTCGACGACCGAGAGGCTGTTCGCCCCGGTCGCCGGGAAAACCTTGATGCCGCGGCCGGCGCAGGCTTCCATGTCGATATTGTCGAGGCCGACGCCAAGCCGGCCGATGACCGTCAAATTCTTCGCGCCTGCCAGCAACGCCCCTCTCACCTGCGTCTGGTTGCGGACGATGAGGGCCGGGATGTCGGCGACCAGCCGGGCGAGTTCGTCCGGCTTGCCGAAGAGTTCAGGGTCGTGATGAACCGCGTAGCGGGCGCTGAGGCTTGCGACCGCCGCCTCATCCATGAATTCGGTGATGACGATATCGGTCATGGCTCTCCCGCCTTGCGTGGCTGCTCAACCCAATGCTGTCAGGCCGCCGAGGACGAGCCCGAGAATGACGAGGCTGGTCCCGGTGACGACGACAAGATGCCGCCAGCCCAGCCGCACCATCGAGCCGATCGAGGTGCCGAGCCCGAGCGCGGCGATCGCGATCAGAAGCCCCCAGCGCGAGGCCTCCAGCAAGGCCGCGCGCACCGGCTCATAGAATCCGGCCAGCGTGGGCTGCGTCGCAAACGCGCTGTTGACCAGGCAAAGCGCCAGGAAGACGAAGGCGAAAACCGGGACCGGCACCTTGGCATCACTGGGATGGCCGCCTTCGCGCGCCATCCACCAGCCGACGAGCAGCACCGCGGGCAGCAGCAGGAAGACGCGGAACAGCTTGACGATGACGGCAGCATTGGCCGCATCGTCGGAAACAGACTGGCCGGCGCCGACGACCTGCGCGACGTCGTGAATCGAGGCCCCCAGCATGACGCCGGTTTGGGTCGGGCTCAGGCCGAGCCAGACGCAGATCAGCGGGTAGGCCAGCATCGCGATCGTCGCGAGCGCATTCATGGCGATGACCGTGAAGGCGACATCGGCGGCCTTGCCGCGATAATCCGGAAGCACGCTCGCCGTCGCCAGCGCCGCAGAGGCGCCGCAAACCGCGGTCGCAACCCCGGCAAGCGCGCCAAAACCGTGTTCGCGCCCGAGCAGGCGGGCCAGCCAGAAGCCGGAGATGACTGTCACGATCATCGAGAACACGACCAGCAAAGCGGTCGACAGGCCGAGCGCGATGATGTCGCCGAGCGCGATGCGCAGGCCGAGCAGCGCTATAGCCCAGCGCAGCATCTTCTTGACGCAGAAGACCATGCCAGCCTGGAACCGAACGGTATTCGCCAGCGGATGCAAGGCCATGCCGATCAGCAGGGCGATGACAACTGCAGGGATGCCGATCTTGCCGCCGAGCCAGGTCTTCAGGACCGGCTCAGCCAGGACCGACGCAATGGCAACAGCGGTCGAGAGCACGATCCCGTCGAGAAGGGGGCGCCAGGCGCTCAGCGGAGAGGATGAGGCGACGGACAAGAACTCTGCTCCGGCTTGCTCTGCCGGTCTTCGGCAGGTGGAGGGCGGGCGGCATAGCGCCCGCCCGCCGGTTTAGTGTCCGGTCAGGCCGAGCGATAGAGCTTGGTCATCGAAAACTCGCGATGCCCCAGTGCTTCGGCCGCGGTCATACGCCCATTGGCGGTGCGCACGATATTCTGGATGAGCGCATCGCCGGCCTGCGAAATCGTCAGGTCGCGGCGCAGGATGCCGGAGACGTCGACATCGATATGCTCCGGCATGGTGCGCATCGTCTTGGGATTGCCGGTGATCTTGATGACCGGGACGATCGGATTGCCGATGACGTTGCCCTGCCCCGTCGGGAATGTGTGCACGACATAGCCGCCGGCCGCCATCAGGGTCACGCATTCCGCCGCGGCCGAGGAGGTGTCCATGTAGTAGAGGCCGGGGCCCTTGGCCGGCGCTTCCGCCGGCTCGAGGATGTCGATGAACTTGCACTCCCGGCCGATCTTCTCGAGATTGCCGAGCGCCTTTTCCTCGATCGTGGTCAGGCCGCCGGCGATGTTGCCCTTGGTCGGCTGGCTGTCGGAGAGGTCGTCGGTCTTGTGGGCCTCGATCACGTCGTCCTGGTAGGCCTTCCACATCTTGTACCAGCGCTCGCCGACCTCCGGTGTCGCGGCGCGGGCCTTGCAGAGATGCTCCGCACCGGTGATCTCGGAGGTCTCGCCGAAGACGCCATAGACGCCGCGCGGAATCCATTTGTCGTACATGTTGCCGACGGTCGGGCAGGAGGAGAGCCCGGTCGTGGTGTCGGATTCACCGCATTTGGTCGAGACCCAGAGCTCCTCGATGCCGCATTTCTCGCGCTGCAGCTCGGTCGCCCACTGCACGAACTCCTTGGCGACATAGGACGCCTTGGCGATCGTGGCGATGTCGCCATGGCCCTCGATGCCGAAGCCGACGACCGGCTTGCCGGTCTTGGCGATGCCGTCAACGACCCGCTTGGTCCAGCCATCCTCGATGCCGATGACGATGACGGCGGCTACATTGGGGTTGGATCCCGTGCCGATCAGGGTGCGGAAATGGACCTCGAGATCCTCGCCGAACTGCAGGCGGCCATAGGCATGCGGAATCGCGAGCGTGCCCTTGATATTATTGGCGACCGCCTCGCAGGCGGCATTGGAGAGGTCGTCGAGCGGCAGCAGCAGGACGTGGTTGCGCACGCCGACGCGGCCATTCTCCCGGCGCCAGCCATGGAACGAATCGAGACTGCGGCCGGTCGGGCGCTTCACCATCGGCGCCTTGAACTCGGGCGCTTCGATCTTGCGGCCCTTGATGCGTCCGAGCTTGCCCTTCACGAGATCGAAATTGGCGACGATCGACATGGCGTTTCCTTCGTTTTCTTGACGGGCTCGACCCTGGCGGGAGCCCCGGAACAGGTCAGGCGGCGAACGTGCCGATCACCAGCGCTTGGTCTTGGCGTTGTGCACGTGGAGATGCTCGCCCTTGCCGATATCGGCGACGGCCTTGCCGATGTCCTGGCCGTATTTCCAGATCGTGTCGCCCTTCTTGATGTCCTTGAGCGCGACCTTGTGGCCGATCGGGATGTCCATCTTCGCGGCCAGGCGAAAATCCGAATTGTCGTGGGTGACGACGCAGAGCATGTCCGTCCCGGCCTTCAGGCCCTCGACGACGACGACACCGACGGTGTCCTTCTGCTCATGCACCAGGAGATGGGGCTTGCTCATGTAACGCCTCCTTCAAGCTTGCGAAGGTTCGCTCTGGCCCGTGCGAAAATCGGGCTCGACCTGCGCTCGGTGAAGTCTTATATAAGACATATGAGTGTGCACAAGCTCGAAAATGCAGAGCGGCGCGGCGCGGTCGACACGGCTGAGCCGCTGGGCTTTCGGCCGCTCTATCGCCAGGTGAAGGCGATCCTCGTTCGCCGGCTCGTCGATGGCGTCTGGGCGCCGGGCGAAGGTCTGCCGAGCGAAGGGCAACTCGCTGCCGAGAYCGGCGTCAGCCAGGGCACGGTGCGCAAGGCGCTGGACGAACTGGCTTCCGAAAATCTCGTCGTTCGCCGACAGGGGCGCGGCACCTTCGTGGCCGAGCACGACGAGCGCCGCATCCTGTTCCAGTTCTTCAAGCTGGTGCCCGACCATGGCGAGCGGCGCTTTCCCGACAGCGCCGTGCTGAGCATCGCGACCGGACTGGCTGACGCAGCCGAGCAAGCTGCGCTGGATCTCGACGACAAGGCGCCGGTCATTCGCATCCGCCGGATGCGCTCGCTCGATGCGGCGCCGCTGATCGTCGAGACGCTGACCCTGCCGCAACATCTGTTCCCGGGGCTGGAGCATGGACCGGTGCCCAACAATCTCTACAGCCTGTTCGCGGCGCGCTACGGCGTGACGATCGCGCATGCGCGGGAGAAGCTGAAGGCCGTCGCCCTGTCCCCGGTGGATGCAGCTGCGCTCGGTGTCGAAGCCGGCCGGCCCGCCTTGCAGATCGACCGCGTGGCTCTGGCGCTTGACGGCATGCCCGTCGAACGACGCCTCAGCCTCTGTCTGACCGAGGAGGCTCATTACCTTTCCGACCTGCGCTGAGGCGCGGGCGGCATACCCGTTCCATACCAAGCCGCCGGAGAGCGGTTCGTCACGACCGGAGGAAATGAATGATTGCCAAGACGACGAGACGCCTCGCACTCGCGGGGTTGCTGGCGCTAGGACTTGCCTCGCCCGCGGCGGCGCAGGGATTTCCAACCAAGCCACTGACATTGATCGTGCCCTTTGCGGCGGGCGGACCGAGCGACGTGATCGCGCGGTTGCTTGCCGACCATATGGGTCGCACGCTCGGCCAGCAGGTGGTGGTCGAGAACATCGCCGGTGCCGGCGGCACGGCCGGCGCCAAGCGCCTCGCCGCATCCGACGCCGACGGCCACACTCTGCTGATCCACCATCTCGCGCTCGCGGCCGCGCCTTCGCTCTACAACAATCTCGGATACGACACGCAGACCGCTTTCGCGCCCGTCGGGCTGGTGAATACCGGGCCCATGGTCGTGGCCGGCAAGCTCGCATTGCCGCCGGTGGACGCCAAGGCGTTCTTCCCCTTCGCCAAGCTGCAGGCCGACAAGCTGACCATCGCCCATGCCGKGATCGGCTCGAACGCCCATCTCTGCGCGGTCCTGCTCTCGCAGGCGCTCGGCGCGAAGTTCACACAGGTTGCCTATCGCGGCACAGGTCCTGCGATGAACGATCTCGTCGCCGGGCAGGTCGACGTGCTCTGCGACCAGTCGACCACCGCGGTGCCGCAGGTCCAGGGCGACAAGGTCCGTGCCTATGCGGTGACCTCGACCGAGCGCCTCGGCGTGCTGCCGAACACGCCGACCGCGCGCGAGGCCGGCACCGATCTGGAGATGACGATCTGGCACGGGCTCTACGCGCCGAAGGCAACTCCGGCAGCGGCGCTCGACAAGCTGAACGGCGCGCTGAAGGCCGCTCTCAAGGACCCCGTCGTCCTGGAGCGCTTCAAATCGGTCGGCACCAGCGCCTTTCCGGAAGCTGAATGGAGCCGCGACGCCCATGCCAAGCGCTTTGGCAGCGAGATCAGCAAATGGGCGACCTCACTCAAGGCCGCCGGCGTGACCCCGCAGAACGTGAACTAGACGCCATCCCCCACGCGCCGCTCGCCAGTACGGGCGGCGCGTGCTACCCGGCCCTGATGTCAGCCAATCTGGTTCCTCTCGAAACCTTCCTGAATCTGCCCGATCACGCGCGGCTGCTCGGCCTCGACCTCGGCACCAAGACGATCGGCCTCGCGCTGTCCGATGTGGAGCGCCAGATCGCAACGCCGCTGGAGACGATCAAGCGGGTCAAATTCGGGCTCGACGCAGCAGCCCTGCTGAAGATCGCCGCGAAATTCGACGTCGCAGGGCTGGTCATCGGCCTGCCGCTCAACATGGATGGCACGGAAGGGCCGCGCGTCCAGTCGACACGGGCCTTCGTCCGCAACCTCGCCCCCCTCACCGCCTTGCCGATCGCATTCTGGGATGAGCGCATGTCGACGCTGGCCGTGACGCGCACCTTGCTCTCGGCGGACGCCTCGAGAGCCAAGCGCGCCGAGGTGGTCGACAAGATGGCTGCGGCCTACATCCTGCAGGGTGCGCTCGATCGCCTGATGCGCATGGAGCCCCCGGACACCGACGAGGYCTGACATGCGAACGCCGCCACGGTTTCCCGCGACGGCGCCTCTATCCTGACATTGCCGGGCGGCGGGTTACGGAATGACGTAGCCGCGCTTGATCGCCTTCTTTTGCGCCTCTCGGTGGTTCTTGATCGCGCGCTTCTGATCCTCGAGGCTCATGCCTGCCATCGGATTGTTGTTGCGCGGCCYGCGATCATAGCCGCCGCCATCATAGGAGCCGCGCCGGTCGTCGTAGCGTGGGCCGCGCCGGTCGTCATAGCGTGGGCCGCGATCGTAGCCGCGGTCATACCCGCGATCAGGGCCACGCCCGTAACGCGGGCCGGGCTCGTAATAAGGATCGCGGTTACTGCCGCCATAGTACTGCGCCGAGGCGGGAGCCGCCCACAGCACTGCCGACGCCGCAAGTCCAAGGCCGACCAGCAGGGCCTTGCTGTAAACGCTCATTCTCGTCCTCCATGACCGCGCACAAAGCCGGTCCGCCTCAAAACTCAAATCCCGGGCCGACGATCAGTTGCCGCCGCGCGCCGGATCGGTGGTTCCGTTACGGGA
>NZ_JBFTLD010000202.1:0-15291 GCF_056396265.1 Allobosea sp. 05T422_2
TCATGCGGCGACGAAGGGCGCTCATCGGCTTGGCTTCGGTCATCGGGAGCTCCTGCTGGGCTGGGTGGCTTCAACACCCAAACCCTCCCAGCAGGAGCCTCCCGTCACAAACCCCGCAGCTTTCCCGCGTCAGCGGGTTCGTTCAATCCGCACCGTCCAACGGTCGAGTGCGTCGATTCACGCTGCGGGATTAAACATCAAGCCGCTTTCGTAGCTCAGCGTCATCGCGGTACGCACACGGTCCCCGGTGGGTGCAGGGCTCATGGGTCGCGTTCCGGGAATCACAGTCCAGCCCCCTTCTTCCATCACTACCTTCAACCGTAGGATTGAACGCGCGCCCTGTCTTGCGTCCTGCAAGCMTCGCCCCACGGCCCAGTATACGTGTTGGGCAAGGACCCATGTCTCGATGGCGTGCCTGATCAGGCCGCGCAGGGGCTCGTCTGCTCTCGAGATGGCCTGAGACTTCGCTCTTGAAACGGGAAGGCGATCCTCGCGGTCGAAGGGCTCCGGATCGGATTGTGCCGCAGCAAGGCTGATCGCAAGTCCGCGCGCAATCGCTGCTGGCAGGCTTTGCCTGCCTTTTTCCTTGAGGGCTGTGTTGATTGCGGCGACCGCCTTTGAGACCGGATCGTCAGCGGCGGCCGTGGCGAGCCACTCTGACGCTGGGGCGCTCGGGTCGAGATCAGCCTGCTTAATAAACGCGGCGACCAGTGCAGCCGTATCGCGTGGCCGCTCGGTGATCGCGTCAATGGTCCAGGCGAGGAACGCTTCCAGCGAATGGCGGAACAGTTGTCTGACTTGCAGTCTACGCCAGCGTTCTGAGACCTCCTGGCTTTCGGGTGGCGGTGCAAAGTCGCTCGCCTCGCCAGCCAGAGCATTCCTAACGTCGGCGACCGCTTCGTCAGGTAGGGCAGCGAAGGACGGAGCACCGCGGCGGTTGGCGGCGGCAATAAGGAGCGACAGACCGCTACGCCTGTCAGGATGGGCATCGTGACCATTTATGTTGCGGGCAGCGTGTGCTTGTTCTTCCACGGTCAGGTTGCCTAGCGCCCATGCAGGAGCCCATGCGAGCGCCTCTTCCATTGTGACGGTGACCGGGCCGAAATCATTGAAGGCGGGATGAACGAGACGGTCTGCGATCAGCGCTTCGAATGCGAGGATGGCGGGGCGCGCACTAGGCGCTGGCACCATGGCGTTTCCTTGAGGGTCTGAGGCATTTCGCATGAGCCAGCCGAGTGCGCGCAGCCCCGGGCCATAGTTTGCTGCGGCCTGCAGGGCGGTCGAGCCCTCTCTGTTGTCGCGGAAGGCGTTCCAAGCCGGGCCTGAGAACGTATAGGCGGTGCCCGGGGCCATTCCGATAGACTTGGCGATCGGCTGCTTGCCGGGGAGGTCCACATCCTTGTCGGCCAACATCAGAGACCACAGGAAAATCACCTCGCACCGGGCGACAAATGCCCTGAGCTCGGGTCCGCTTGTGTCGAGCCCAAGCAAGGATGTGAGGGTCAGCGCACGGTGCCATGCCCACGCAACAAAGGAGAATGGCCGAACGTGTCGTGCCACATTATTTAACCCCTCGGCGACGCGAGCCATATGTTCGAAATTGGTGCTGCGCAGTCCAAGTGGATCGATCGCACTCGGCGAGATTTTCGGGGCCTGGATCAGGCCAAACCCGTCTGAGGCGGCGGCGGCAGCAGCCAGATCGAGAAGCTTACGGTTCGGTTCAGCCATCATTTCCCTCCGGCCAGACGAGCGCCCGTCCACAGCAATTGGCGGCGGTGGCCACCCCTGCGGCGCGCAATTTTCCTTCTTCCATCTTCGGAAGCGACCGAGAGCACTTTGGGCAGGATGGGGACCAACGCCCCAGTACCAGCACCTTGTCGCGTCCCTTTTCTGAACGGAAGGCGTCTTGGAGAATCTTTGCCTCGCTCGTTCGGGCGCCCAAGAGGGCAGAATAGTTGTCCGACGGAGTGCCTGCAGCGAGCGCGTCGACATAAAAGCGCGCCTGTTCGCGCAGTGTCCTGCAGTTACGAACTTCCTCCCACATATCTGGGTACGTCCGCGGTTGGCCGATTATTGCGCTAAAGGATGACATTGGCGCAGGCGAGGGCGGAGGGCCCCCGAGATCGACCCTCATTCTTAGCAGGCGACCGCGCGCAAGCCTTGCTGGGTCTTCGGACTGGGTTGCCATACGTCCCATCACGAGGGAGGTAGCAGCTTCCTTTCGGGGCCCGTCAACGGGTCCAGACGATATGGCCTCGACAAGCCGTCTGAGCCAGCGTTCGGCAGAACCGGGCGGAATCTTATCGGGCATGCGCTCGCACAAGTACGAGGCCATATCGAAAGCTGTCATCACCCGAACGTGGCTCGCGCCACTGGGTAGCATCGCGTCAAAAATGACTTCGAACGTCTCGAGCAATTGCCGCTTTCCCTTGCGGACGGTCTTCTTGGCGCGCTTGCCGTCGTCTACATTGTCCGGATTGTCCGGATCATCTGGCTCGTTCTCGTCATGCAGCGGTCCGCGCTTTTCGCGCATGGCTGATAGGAGCATATCCATGAAGCGCATCCAGCTCCGATCGTGCCCTGCGGGAGCCATCGTGCCCGGCGCCGCTGGAAGGTCGGCGTTCCAGAGGTCGGTCACAGCCAATGGCGTTGCTGGGCGTGCGCGGGCTCCCGCCGAATGCCTGCCAACTCCTGACGGGCCCGAAGGCCCCAGAGATGACGGGTTATCGTGGAAGAACTCCATCAGGACCCGGACGTCCTCTTCTGTCTCCGTGCCCGTCAGAATTGACATGAAGCTGGCGGCCGCCCTGCCAGTGAACCTGCGCAGCCCCGTGACCGAGGCCAACGACGCGAAGCCTTCAGACACGCCCCTTTCGGCCTCGATCCTGAGGACCKACCTCCCGCCCCTGAGTGCTTCGCTTTCAACGCCGGGAACCGATGCGGCGAAGGTACCGCCTTCCTGGAGTGTGAGGTCGGCGAGGCAGACGCTGCCGTTCGGCCCAAGTCGATAGAGTTTCGCCTCGCCGCGCAGCCTCGGCGAGAGCACTCGTCCACTAACGGTATCGCCACTGAGAACCGCACGCAGCACGCCGGGCTTGCCATCGCTATCGTTGTCGTCGGATTCGATGGCCGGGGTTGGTGGCGGGACAGTCGAAGCTTCCATTGTCCAGCCAAGAATTCTATCGCGCTGAACGCGCGCCACGCAGGCTTCGATATTGGTCTGTCCCGTCAGCGCAGCTGCGGTCGCGTTTGCGCTTCCAGAAACAAGGATCCGGCCTTTCCTGCACAAGATCTCGAAAGCTTTAGCGTGCATGCGCAGCGCCCGGTTCCCAGCGAACGGCTCGGCCTCGACTGGTCTGATGTCGATCCTGGCGTTGAACGGCCAGTTACTTCCCATCGACCCTTCCACGGTTCCGCCCCCATGAGCATGAACGAAAGCATGGTCGAGCGAGAGCATGTCGCAGAAATCGCTAATCGCGTTTCCGTTGTCCCAGTAAGGAGCTGCTGCAATAATTCTGGTCGCGCCGCCAAGACCATCGGCCAGCTCCCGGACGCTCTCCGCGATGGGCGCGTTTAGGGAATGTAAAAGCCTAAAGGAGCCGTCTCGCGGGGATGCTGCGGCTGCGCGTTCGATGTCGGCGGCGATGGCCAAACAATGAGGGCCGGCCTCGTGCGTGGCGCGTGTGGACGAAGCGAGTGTGGTGAAGAAACGTGCGGCATCGTCGAAGGCGTCGCCCGCGAAGCTCGGATGGAGGTGTTCTGCGACTTCGAGGCTGCGACCCCAACCCGAAAAGGTGAGATTACCTGATCCAACAACCAGGTGGCATTCCCCATCCCCAGCAAAGGCGGAAATTTTGGCATGAAATATACCGCGGTCCATTGCGACAGGTTCGATTTCGTAGTCTCGACCGGCGCGCTGGGCGCCTTGTTCGGATAGACCCGCACGCACGCCTTCCGCGTCAGCAATGATTACAGCTTCGCTAGTGCCGCCTCTTACGAGGTTATCGAGGACCACTGCTTCAAAAAATGACAGACTAAGCGCGTAGGTTGTGAAAACTGCCCGGTTCCATGGATGCGCTGCCGCCAACTCGTCAGGTCTGAATTCCAAAATGCTACCCCCCCGGCTAGCACGGATTGTGGACTGCACGCTGCAGACCAGTCACGCCATTGCAGACGATTGACTCTCGATCTCTGCCGAATCAAAAAGTCGAGAGCTAGTGGACGAGAGTAGTCTTGTCGTTCCGCTGGCGCATTACAAATCGGTCTTCGTCAGTCATCTTCGCTTAATGTGAAATGGGCGGTGCACAAAGCGCATTGACCAAACGCATCTGTTCAACAGTCTCGCATTTTGCCTCCCGCAAGCGCGGCGAACCGAACACCCGCGCCAGATTTTTGGCTCGCAAGATGGTGACGTTGATCAGAGGAACTCTATGCCCCGCAAGGTTTCCTCCAGCGGATGACGCGGTCATCGAGAGTAGGCAACTCATAAAGCGCATGAGATCTGATGCCGACAACATCGCGTCCTGACATGAGGCGCCGATGACTCGCAAAAACTCAGGACTTACTCCGGCTCGCCCAAGCTCCTGAGAATTCCTCATGGTCATAACGTTTAATATAATCGCAAACCGCGCATGCTGGGATTAAGGTCCCGGCACGAGGCTCTCGAATGAAGCCAATATCGCGTGCCCCCGCCAGAGCGGCACCGGCGGACCGCCATCAGATCGGTCAACGCCACCTTCTGCATTCACCAGGGAAACCGATGCAAAGTGCCCTGTTTTGCCAATGCGCGAAGCCTTTGCAGCAATCGCGTGCCAATTTCCTGGCAGTTCCGCCGATTTCTTAGAATGTCGAACCGCTCGAACCAGGACCCATTCCGGGCCATGATTCCCGATGAACCATATCGAGGGATCGGCCGAGGGGTTGCCCTGCCATGACATCAGTTTCCTACCCTGCGTCTCCAAATGGTCGCGTACGATCTGGACGGCAAAGTCTTGCAACTCCCAGTCCGTCATCTCAATTGGCTCGTCGCTAACCAGCGAAACCGGATCAAGCGATCTGCCTGTCCGCAAGTCGAGGAGACCCCAACCCGACCCAGTTGCGATCCAACCCTCCCTTTCGCGCTGCATAGGCATGAGGCACGCGTGTCCATTGCAGCCTTCCGCAATCGCCAGGAGTCCTTGCCGGCTCGCCGGCACCTCAAGCTTTCGGTCAACATCTTCAAGGCGGACAAAGAAAAGCTGATTGCCTAACCGGAACGATAGATGCTCAAGGAAGGGCGGATCGAGATTCGCCTTCAACCAAGGAATCTGGGCTTGCACTTGTCGCTCGATGTGACGGCCTGCCGCTTGCCAGCAGCATGCAAAGTCATCGGAGACCTCATGTATTTCAATGTCGTGCAAAGGCCACCCATACGATAGAGCATCGGCCCAAAAAACGAATGCCAATTCTAGGCGATAACGATGCGAAATCAATCTCTTATACCGAGTCTCGGAGATCGTGTCTCGGGCCGGCTTTTCCAATGGGTCGATGGAACTGAGTTCCGGTGGACGGCGGCGGCGGCATAGAAGCGCCATTGCCGTCCCCCGAGGCGCCCGTCGCGGGGCGTGGGATAGTCGAGTTCGTACGATCTGTCGTGGCGTACGCCTCCGGGCGGACGACTACGCCGAATAGCTTGAACTGACCATCCATCCGAAACCCATCATGTGGCGGCCTCGCCGACCACGGACAGAAGCAAGGAACCCGCGGCGCTCGGACCCGAGAGGTCTTGACGGAGGCGGACCGAATACAGAAGCAGAYCATCGCGGTTTTGAAGGAGCATCAGGCCGGGTTTGCGGTGGCGGACATCTGCCGGGAGCATGGGATCAGCGATGYGACCTTCCACATCTGGCGCCCGTCACGAAATTGGCGGAGCTGTCGGATATTCGCGCTAAGTCGCCGTGAACGCCTCGACCACAACGTCTCCGTTGATACCAAAGGAGAGGAAAGCCGCAGTCTTGCGCCGCACGCGGATCACCGAGCTTCGGTCGGCTTTTCATAGATTCAATGTCTCCACCCGCCCGGTGGTTGCAAATACGATCAGGCCAACGGCGACGCCAGTCGCGTTCAGGTAATCTCTGACCTGTCCCCGGTAGACCGCGACGACCTTCTCATCGGGATCGACGTCGCTCTTCCAGTCGATGACCAACGACGCACCGCTATCGCCGAACCCGATCGCGTCGGCGATGCCGAAAGTCACGGTGTCAGCGGCATCTCCTTCCGAGAAGGCATAGACCTGACACTCAGGGACGAGCGATCCGCGGACGGACGCCACTTCCGGCAGGTTCAAGGCCCTCGACACTGCAGCGGCCAGTTCAGCCGGATTGCAGCCCCGTCCGGGATGGTCCGCCGGCGTCCGCCCGAGTTCATGAATAAGCACCACAGCCCGCGCTGCGAGACTGGCCTGGTCGTCGGCCGTTTCACCGGTCAACACCTCCTCGAACAGCTTGTGCATAACGAGACCGCGCTCGCGGCCGCCCTGAATGTCGCTTCCGATTGGAAGGTCATAGCCCTCGGACGCTTCGCCGCCGCCGATGACCGACGGCTCGTCCGCGACCGGCTCGGCCTTGTCAGCGTCGCGATGGTCGCTAGGTGCCTTCCAAATCAATCCCCTGGATGCGGTGGCGACCGCGGCGGCTTCCGAGGCGAAAGTCGAGCGTGTCTGCCTGTTCACCGCGGAGGCGAGAAGGGCCGGAACAGCGTCGGCATAAGCCGAGACATCGACCGCAGGCAGATCGCCGATCGTCAGATCGACCACGCCGAGCCAGCTGCGGGCGTCGACCCCGCTGGAAGAGCGCGGCAGGATGAGCAGGTCGCGCGCCCTGGTCGCAGCGACATACCAGAGCCGGACCCGCTCGCGCGCGATCTCATCCTTCTCATCGCTCGTCGCCTGGTCATGGCCCGAGGGCGCGGCTCCGAAGATCTTGCAGTAGAGGTGCGAGGTGCCGCGCTCGATTACCGCGCCGACCGAATTCATCATCCCAGTGGAGGTATTCACTGGCAGCACGATCGGCCATTCCAGCCCTTTCGCCGCGTGCATTGTGTACAGCGAGACGGATTCTTCCTGGGCGTCCGGACGGCCTTCCCCGGCCTTGCTGTCATCCTCCCAGGCGGAGGTCATCGCCTCGGCAAAGGTGCGCAAGCCTCGGATTGCATAGGGGCGCGCCATCGTCAGGAAGAGATCGACGTTGGCGAGGGCGCGCTCGGCCTGGCCTTGATGCCGGGCAAGCAGCGTCGGCCGGACCCGCATCTCGGCGACGGCCTGCGACAAGAGGTCATGAGGCGTTGTCGCGTTGCCGCGCTTTGCGAGCCCCTGCACCCGCGCCAGGACATCCTTGGCGACCGGGTTGGCGACATGGTCGAGTTCCACCCACAGCGTGAACCGCCCCGGGCCCTCCTGGCCATCGCTTCGGGGCACCGCCCAGGCAATATCGAGCAGCACCTCGTCGGTCAGGCCGACGAGCGGTCCGCGCAGCAGCGCGCCGAGTGCCAGGGTATCACGCGGGTCCGCCAGAACCCGTGTCAGTGCGATCAGGTCCTGGACCTCCTGGCGCCAGAAGAAGCCTTTGCCGGCCTGCGTCGCAACCGGCACGCCGCGGCGCTCCAGCGCCTCCTCGAAACGCCAGAGCCCATTGCCCGTCGGCGCCAGCAGGGCGATGTCGCCCGGCCGACAGAGGTGGATCTCGCCGGTCTTGTGATCATGGACCTGGTGGCTGCCGATCAGGCGCGCGCAAAGCTCTGCGACGGCCTCAGCCTCGGCCGCCTTGCTCGCTTCCGCATCCTTCTGCGCGGGCCCCTCGAAATCGAGAGCTGCCACGCAAGGGTGTTCGCCGCGATCGGCGTGCCAATGATCGAGGGCGGTGAAGCCTAGCTGGTTGTTGATCGAGAGTGGGGTCTCAAAGCGCCCGTTGACGAACTCCAGGATCGACCGGCACGAGCGGAAGTTCGTCGCGATCGAAAGGACATTAGCCGGATCCTGCGCAGCGATGGCTTCACGCGCAGCGACATAGGCGCGGACGTCGGCCCCGCGAAAGCGATAGATCGCCTGCTTGGGATCGCCGACCAGGAACAGCGCGCCCGGCCGCAAGGCGCGGGTGGACCAATCGCCGGAGCCGTCGACATCCTCGCCACACAGGCGCCAGAAGATCTCGGACTGGGCCGGATCGGTATCCTGGAACTCGTCGACGAGGACATGGGCATAGCGGGCAGCCAGCGCCTGCCGAACAGGCTCATGTTTGCGCAGCAGGCCGCGCGCGGATTCGATCAGGTCGTCGAAGTCCAGCAGGGCGGCCGCGCGCTTATAGTCGCGGAACTGCTCGATCAGTGGCCGCAACTCGGCCATGAGCGCCGCCAGCAATCGGCCGGCCGCATTCGAAACAAGCTGATCCCAAGCCTCGCAGACCGCCTCGTAGAAGTTCTCCGCCTCTCCGAAGAGGCGATCGGCTTCGGCCTGGGAGAGCCCCGCTGCCCTGGCTGCCGTGCGCCAGGCGCCCTTGCGACGATAAGCCTTGAAGGTGCCGGAGTTCGTGCACACCGCATCGTCGGGCGCCTCGTTGACCAGGCGCACGAGCACGGCGGGGCCCTCATCAGTGAGCGCCGGCAGCACTGCTGCCGCCATGCGCTCGAACGCAACCACAAAGTCGGCCGTGTCGGGATCCACGCAGGGTGCGCCACTGATGAAGGCGCGCAGCGCGCTGACGGACTGTCTGAAGTCGCCGGCGGGGCCCGCCACGGCCTTCGAAGGGGGTGGCAGGATCTCGCGCGATCGGCGCATGCAGTCGGACACGCGTTCGATGGCTGCGACCGTTTCACCGGGATCGACGGCGACCATCTCGATCAGGAGCTGGCTGCCGTTGGCACCGAGCCGATCACGGATCCAGGCGTCCCGGAGGTCCATGAAGGCGAAGTCGGCGTCGTTGCGGTCGGCGACCGAAGCGCCTGGGTCGATGCTGGCTTCCGCCGGGTAGGGTTTGATGAGCTTCTGGCAGAAGCCATGGATGGTCGAGCAGCTCAGCTCGTCGATCTCCTGGCTGGCACGCCGGAGGTTCGCATTCTGTTGAGCATCGAGCGCGCCATGGATGACGCTGGCGAGCTCGACCGGGATGCGGCCGGCCGACAACTCCTCAACGAACTGACGGACGCGCGCCAGAAGCTCGCTGGCTGCGAGTTCCGTGAAGGTGACCGCCGCGATGCTGCGCGGACGGATGCCCGAGACCAGCATCATGGCGATGCGTCCGCCCATGATCGCGGTCTTGCCGGATCCGGCGCCGGCCTCGATCAGCAGTGAACGGTCATGCGCCGTCATGGCGACGATGCGGTTCGCCTGGTCGGGCAGGCTTCGCGAAACAGCAGTCATCAGATCGCCTCCCAAACAGCGGCCGCCGGCCCGAGCATTGATGTCGACGCCCCCTGCTTGCGCGGGTGGTAGCCGTTCTTCGCATTCGCCGGCAGCGCGAAAAGAAGGTCGTTGTACTGGTCGGGGGTATCGGGCCCAGGCAACGCGTGTCCGGACTTCAGACTGTCCCGCGCTGTGGCGAGGTATCCGGTCAGCTCGCCCAGGACCGCATTCGCGTCCTCAAGCGGAACTGTCCGGCCGGAACGCGGGTAGCGCAGCGCAGCCTCGACATGGACGTCGTCGCCCAACAGGACCTTCACCGCGAAGGCATAGAGGCAGCGCTGAAGCTCTTTGCCGCCGTTGATGACGAAGGCCTCGTCGGCCTTGGGCGGCTTGCCGGTCTTGTAGTCGCTGACCCTGGCGATGCTGGTGTCGCCCGCCAGATCGATCCGGTCGATGAAGCCCGAGATCAGGAAGCCCGTACCGGGAATTCTGACCGACTGTTTTGGATCCMAGGGCAGATCGGCCGAGGCCTCGTGGTCAGCGCGCGCGAACGGCACCTCCGCGTAGCTCTTCTGACCGGGCAACGGAGCCTCGTCCTGTGGCCGCACAGCGATGCCTGCGAGATTGCGGACATCGTCGAGGGTCCTGAGCCAGATCGCCGGTGGCGGCACGGCTTGTGTCGCCTCGAACTGTGCCGCGACTTGCTGGGCGGCAGCCGCGATCGCGATTTCGACCTGCTCCTGGCTGGCACCAGCCAATCCTCCCGCAGCCTCGAGGCGCTTGACGGCGCCATCGAGCGTCGCATGCAKGATCTCGCCGTAGCCCCGATTGTCGAGAGTCAGTGGCTCGGTGCCCATGCGAGGCGTCTTGAGGCCCAGGCCATATCGCCAGACGAAGCCGAGCGGGTCGCGCAGGAGCTTGCGCAGCGAGGTCGCCGACTGGCTGCGAGCCAGGACGAAATCGAGTGCCGGATGATCTGCCCGGACCAACCCGTCATGAGGCGTGATTACAGCGAGATGCCAGTCGATCCAGCAGCCTTCAGCGGATGCGGCCAGCGGGGTTGCGCGGAACTCGTCGACCCTGGCGGCCAGACGGTCGACTTCGCTCATCGCATGGGCCGGCGTCCGGTTGCGCTGGAGATAGACGTCAGCACCATGGAGGCCATGCAGGAGCGGGCTCTTGCCCAGCATGCGGCCTTCACCGTCACGCCGGGGGCGCGAGAGCACCACCTCAGTGCGGGCGGTAGCGAGAATGGTCTCGAAGTCACGCCGGTCCGCCGTTCCGATCGGAAGCGGGTCGATTTCTTCGCTCGGGATGATGTGATCGGGCAGCAGGCGATCGTCTGACGCCAGCCTCGGCCAGGCGCGCGAAGTCAGCCCGAGCAGGCGCACGAAGGGACGCGGGCTCGCAGACAGAGCTGAGGCCGGCATCCAGGCGATGGAAGCGGGCGCCGGCGCGCTGTCGTCGAGGCGGATCCCGCCGAGTGTGATCGGGATGGCGATGGCAGGCCCGTTCCCCAGAGCCTTGAGCCAGATACGAAGCGCCGGCTTCGGMAGGATCTCGCGACCGATCTCCTCTGCCTTCGCCAACCCGCCTGCGAGCGTCTGGACGATCGCCTTGAGCTGCTGGCTGTGATCGACCTCATCCGGCCAGTCATTGGCAGAGACTTGCGCCATGAAGCGGTTCCAGGCCGACAGCGACGACAGCGGTGCGTCTTCCGGCAGGATGCGAGACCAACGCTCGGGGAGGTCAGCGAACGGCCCTGTATCCCTGCACAGCGACGACAGGCGCCGAAGCCTCGCCTGCGACAGTCCCCGCGAGAGAATGTCGGCGAGGGCAGCAGCAGCCTGTCCTTCGCGCGTCGCCATGGCGCTCGTGCCGTGGACGAAGCGGATATCTAAGTTGGCATCGCTGCGCAGGGTCAGCATGTGGTCGTCGTAATCGGCGGGGCTTGCCGCGGCGATCGCGATCTCAGAGGGTTTGGCCCGCCCGGAGGCAACGAGCTCGCGCGCCCACCGGATCGCCTCGATCACCTCGTGAAGCGCGGTCGCCGTGCTCACGTTTGTCAGCTTTGGCGAAGCAGCGTCCTCCCGGATAATCTCGACGCCGGCTCCATCAAGCCAGGCAGGCACATGCCGCGGCCCGGCCTGCCAAGTGACGGGCACATGCTTCGTCAGCCCCAGCAGAAGCGGGCGCCAGCAGGGCGACATCTCGGTCTGGCCGATGATCTCGATCGATCCAAGGACCGCGGGAGCATGCTCGATCCGGGCGATCGCGCGCTCGACCAGGTCGCAAGGCCGCATCATACCGGCTGGTAACTTGGTAATGACGGCCTGCTCCAAGGCAGCGACCGCGGCGATACGTGAGTTCTCGCCCGCTCGTGCCTGGAGGTCGATGCCGGATCGCCAGACCTTGTGCAGGGTCTCGGCCGCCGCGCTCGTCATGCCCGGCAGCAGCTTGATCCCGTCGAGCTCGCGGAGGTCTGTCGATGGCAGAGCCTCATGGATTGCGCCGGTGAGTGTGTCGTTGTCGATTCCGCGAGAAAAGCCGCCGGCGAGGCGGGCGGCCGCCTGCTCGAAAGTCACAACGGCTGTGCCAAAAGCGCCAGCTTTGGCCAGATCGACACGGAGCGCCCTCATTGCGATGCGGCCGTGTGCAATCAAGGTCTTCCGCAGATGGTTCAATCGATCCTCCAACAATATCACGGTAGGCGATCATGCTATCGCACAGCCGTCTCCGGCGAGATGTCAGTGGGATCCGCAAATCGAGCGGCGTCGGACCAAGGATGGTTTTGCGCACTGATTGGGACTTGGCATCAAGCTCGGGCTGTAGAGAAAGCTTCGTCGCTCCTAACCTAAGGACAGTCAGTCAGCTGCTGGCGCCCTCCACGCTAAATAGGTTGCTGCGGCATTCGCCACTTGTTATTTTCTGCCAAAGGATTGTGCGTCCCAGACATGTGCGGGGAGTTCGACGGCTTTGCCACGCGACCTGGTCTCCCTTCCGACGACCCGAGCGGGTATCTCGCGATTGGTCGTCAGTCGCTTGGCCAGCGCCGCGCTCAGGCGGTCGCGGATCTGGGTTGATCGTGATCCGCGTGCGGGGGATTGTCCGTTATTTTGTGTTCAGGGCCATAGTAACGCCGATGGAGGCGCATATGGTCATCAAGAAGGATACGTTGGATCAGTTGCTTGCTGGGCGTGATCCGCGGGCTGTTTCCGCGAAGGACGGGCTGGTCGATGAGCTGAAGAAAGCGCTGCCGCMAGCTCGCCTACCGGCTGCGGCTCGGGTGACGAGGGCGGCCAGGCAGCCCCGCTTCTCGACCTCGGCGATGTCCCGTCAGTGTCGAAGCCGACCGCCCAGTAGCAAGTAAAGGACGATGTTCGGAGCCAAATCTGGTCGTGGCGGGAGTACGTGCCCCCTAATGCCCCCCGAACCGGACCACTCCGAAATATGTTATGACCGTTTCCGCCGCTTGCTATTTCCGGCCAAAGGTTTGCTCGCCCTTATCTACTAGTGTGTGTGTGCTCAGCCCAGACACGATCAGGGGAGTTCGACTGATCCGCCCCCACCGAGAGGTCCGATTTGATTGTTAGTGGATGGTGGGTCTGACGGCTAGCGCGGGCGGCGTAGCTGCTCTGGGTTGCGCAGCCGCCCGCGCGGTCATGGTGATGAGCCAAGGTTCAGACCAATGTATTTCATGGGCGTGAACGCTCCAAGTTCCGCTTGGATTTGGACTTTCGGGCGTCCGTGCGCTGCCGAGACCGCCGCTGGGACGAGGCATCCGACTCAACGTAGCCGGCCGCCTTCAAGGCATTGGCTACGCCCACGTGACTAATCTCGATGCGCTCCTTCCGCATTGCCGCCGCTATGGCGCGCAGGGAATGCCCTTGGGACCTGAGCGTGAGCATTCGTCGCAGAATGGCGCGTCGGCGCCGGTCCGGTTCGAGTTCACCACTCGAATTGACTGTGAACCCAAACGGCGCCTTTCCGCCGAGATAACGCTGTTCGCTTCGTTCCCTTATCTTCAGGATCCGCATTCGCTCGGCGGGCAGCTGTCGTTCGCCGATTGCGAGGGGCCCGAGAATGGCAATGAGCACCTCCGACAGCTTACCCCGTGCGATGTCCCCGCCCAGATCAAGACTGTGAACGCTCGCTTCTCGCTCCTGCAACATTCTGAGGATCGTGATCCCTTGAGACGCTGTACGAAAAAGGCAGCCCTGATCAGGAACAATGAGGGTGTCGCCGCGGCCAAGCATCCTCAGGACATCTCTGCCCTGGGTTCGCTGGTCGAATGCGATGAATGCTTCCCTTGCATCTTCAAGATAGATACCGCGGACCTGCCATCTATGGCGCCTGGCGTACTGCTCGATTGAAAGCCTCGCGGCCTCCCATTCGCCGGCATCATCGTCCGCTTCGTCTATCGCCCAGCTATATCCGATGACCTTCATCCCGCCTCCTCGAGGAGTGGAAAGATGCTAGGCAATATTACAACATGATTTATTATTCTCCTGCAATTGCAACAAGTTGTGCTCAATATTGTCCGCTTTTTTCTCCGCTGCCTCGCTCATGTAGGTGGCGGCGTTCGGAAATCATATTCGAAACGAATGTTTCCAAAAAAAATGACAGGCGGCAACCGACGACGAACAGAACCCACCGTCTAGTCAAAACCAGGGGACGACGTGATGGCGTATCTTAGCAGGCGAGCAATCCGGCCGCATCGATTTGATAAGTATCTCTTCTCAAATGAGAAGAAATATCCCATGACTTCCTACAAAGATCTCTGGCGCGCCTCGCGAACCAAGGATGGATTTGAAGTTTGGCTTAAAAATAACGGAATATTGAAGAATTAATATCAAGAATTTAATTCAAGTTATTGGAAGATGTTGAAAGTTCATTTCCAAGATATTTGTGCTGCTGTCCGGGAGGTTGCGCTGAAAAGCGCATGGCAAGGGACTGCTCCCCTCGCGGGAGAGGTGCGCATGGGCTCCAGCCGAGACTTCCTGATCTTGAGAAATGGAGCCTTGCAAGTGATCCGGTGGGTTAATGTTGCCTGGTTAGAACCCCAAGCGATCCTGCATCTACGGACTGACTATTGGCACGTTGTCGGCGGTGCGCTCGCCTCCGCGCGGGGCCGCAAGCGAACAGCGTGATAACCGGTAACTAGAATTCGAAGCGCATGAATGATTGCAGGACGTATGAAAGCCGCCAATCCACGCAGGTGCGGGACAGGGCGCGCTCCAATGAGCCCTCTCAGGCCTACGACAAAAATCTTGTAGAAAGGCCTTGATGTCGATCCTGCCTATCGACATATAGCTTGTCGAAAGGGCGATCATGAACATCCGCGAGCTGACCGAGCGCGCCGGCATTCCGGAGCGCCAGGTGCGCTACCTGATCTCCGAAGGGCTCCTGGCTCCGCCGCGCGGCGGCAGGGCCAACGCCGACTATGGGGACGATCACCTCGAGGCGATCGCCCGCTATCGGCGCCTGCGCGAACTCGGGTTTCCGCCAGCGGCGATCAAACTTCTCCTCCAGGCGCGCGAGGGAGCCCCATTCCCGATCGCGCCCGGTGTGACGCTTGTCGTGAGCCCTGACCTGATGGGGACAGGTCAGCCCGTGGAACCTCTGGTGGAAGGCGTCCAGCGCCTTCTGACCGATCTCTTGAAGGAGCATGCGCATGCGGCAGACGGCGGAACAGATGCAACACAGGATTGATCCTCTCGCCGCCTTCATCGCCGCAGCGTCATCGGCGCGCCTGGCCCATCCGGTTCCGCTGGTGGCGACCAGCATCGATGTCCGCATCGAGGCCGGCGTCGCCATCGTCGCGACGAAGCGGACCTACCGGAATGTGGAAGCGACCGACATCGAAGCGACCCTGACCTTTCCTGTGCCGGTTCACGCCGCCCTGTTCGACCTCGAGG
>NZ_JBFTLD010000203.1:0-15477 GCF_056396265.1 Allobosea sp. 05T422_2
GAGCACGACATGGGCGGCGAACAGGAAAATGCCGAGCGCGATGCCCCAGATGGTCAGGCGATAGGCGCGGGCCATGCGTGCCTGCKMCTTGCTGTCATGGCCGGGCCCGCCCCGACCTTCCATGTCTTCAAACGGCGTGTTCGTCTCGAACGCGGACATGCAAGGCGCTCCTCAAGGCCGGCATCCCACTGTCCTGCAACGAGCTGGCGACGCAAGGCGTCATGACCGGGACAGGCCCAGCCGTGACGCCGAGAGATCAGCCGCGCCCGACCAGCGGCGCCTTGGTCGCCATCACGGTGACGAACAGCACATTGGCCTCGATCGGCAGGCTCGCCATGTGCAGAACCGTGGAGGCGACATGCGCCACGTCCATCACCGCCTCAACCTTGATCGAGCCGTCGGCCTGCGGCACGCCGGTCGTCATCTTCTGCGCCATCTCGGTCAGTGCATTGCCGATATCGACCTGGCCGACCGCGATGTCGTATTTGCGGCCGTCGAGCGATGCGGTCTTGGTCAGGCCGCTGATCGCGTGCTTGGTCGCGGTATAGGCGGCCGAGTTCGGGCGCGGCACCTGCGCCGAGATCGAGCCGTTGTTGATGATGCGACCGCCGCGCGGGCTCTGGTCCTTCATCTGCTTGAAGRCCTCCTGCGTGCAGAGGAACGGCCCGGTCAGGTTGGTGTCGACCACCGCCTGCCACTGCTCCAGCGAGAGATCCTCGAGCAGGATTCCGCCCGGTGCATTGACGCCGGCATTGTTGAACAGCACGTCGAGGCGGCCAAAAGTCTCCTTCGTCCTGGCAAAGAGGTTCTTCACGGAAGCCTGGTCGGTCACATCGGTCGAGACGGCGAGCGCCTGCGCGGCCGGGGCGCCCGAGAGCTTGATCGTCTCCTCCAGCGCGTCCACCCGACGCCCGGCGAGGACCGTGCGATACCCGTCCTTGAGGAAGGCGATCGCGACGGCGCGGCCGACGCCCGAACCCGCACCGGTGATGATGGCGACCTTGTTGTGCCCAGACATGCGTATCCTCGCGTTTCCCGTGATTTCAACCGTTTCAGGCGGCCGGACCATAACAGCGTATGCAGTATGCGGAACAGGGTTTGGCGCAAGCCCGTCCCCGCCCTTTCGCTTGCCAAGGCCCGCGGCTGACATAGTCTTGTAGCGAGGGAGGATGCATGATGACCAGCCTGAGCCGCCGCMGTTTCATCGCCACCGGAGCGGCAACGCTTGCAACTGCCCCCGCACTGGCCCAGCAGCCGGGCCACGAGCACCATGGCGGCGCCTATGAGCGGCTGAACCAGCCCGGCCGCATCGACCGGCCGGAACTTGCAAAGACGCAGAACGTCTTCGATTCCCCTGCCCCGAAGGCCGCCAACCCCGGCCGCTGGCAGGCGAAGGCGCCGCTGCCGATGCCGCGCTCGGAAATGGCCTGGGCGACGGCGCATGAGGGCAAGATGCACATCGTCGGGGGGTATGCCGAGCAGCGCGTCGACCGCCCCTATCACCATGTCTACGAGGCAGCCTCCGACCGCTGGAGCGATGCCGCTCCGTTGCCGCTAGGCGCCAACCATGTCGGCGTCGCCTTCCTGGACGGAAAGCTCTACGCGATCGGCGGCTTCCTGGAGCAGAATCGCAAGCCGCATCCGCGCTGCTTCGTCTATGATCCGGCGAGAGACAGATGGGCCGAGATCAGGTCCCTGCCGCGCCCCGTCGGCTCGGCGGCGATTGTTGGCCTGGGCGGTCGGTTGCATGTCATTGGCGGCGCCATCGGCGAGACGACCGACACCAAGAAGTCGATCGACTGGCACCTGACCTACGATCCCAAGGCCGACAACTGGGAGAACCGCGCGCCGTTGCCGACCGCCCGCGACCACACCGGCACGCTCGCCATCGCGCCCCTGATCCATGTCATCGGCGGCCGCGTCGACTCCTTCCACACCAATTCGAACCTGCACCACGCCTATGACCCGGCGACCGACAAATGGACGCCGCGCAATCCGCTGCCAACAGCCCGCTCCGGCCACGGCGCGGTGCTCTACCGCGGAAAGGTCTTCGTCATGGGCGGCGAAGGCACCAACCGCGTCTTCGGCCAGATGGAGGCCTATGACCCCGTTGGCGATGCCTGGGAGCAATACGCTCCAATGCCAACGCCCCGCCACGGGCTCGGCGCTGCACTGGTCGGAGACGCCATCCATGTCGCCGGCGGCGGCCCGATCATGGGCGGCGGCGTCCAGAGCGCCGTGCACGAGGCATTTGTGCTGGGCTGAGCCCCTGGCGGCCAGCGCTCCCGCCTCACATCCGGAAGACGCCGAAGCGGGTCTCCGGCACTTCGGCATTGAGACAGGCGGAGAAGGCCAGCGCCAGCACGCGGCGCGTCTCGGAKGGAAGGATGATGCCATCGTCCCAGAGCCGCGCGGTGGCGTGATAGGGCGAGCCCTCATCCTCGTATTTCGCGCGGATCGGGGCCTTGAAGGCCTCTTCCTCCTCGGCCGACCAGGACTTGCCCTCAGCCTCGATATTGTCGCGGCGGACGGTCGCGAGCACGCTCGCCGCCTGCTCGCCGCCCATCACCGAGATACGGGAGTTGGGCCAGGTGAACAGGAAACGCGGTGAATAGGCGCGCCCGCACATGCCGTAATTGCCGGCGCCGAAGGAGCCGCCAACCAGTACGGTGATCTTCGGCACGCGGGCCGAGGCGACTGCCGTGACCAGCTTGGCGCCGTCCTTGGCAATGCCGCGCGTCTCGACATCGCGGCCGACCATGAAGCCGGTGATGTTCTGCAGGAAGAGCAGCGGAATGCGACGCTGGCAGCAGAGCTCGATGAAATGCGCGCCCTTCAGCGCGCTCTCCGAGAACAGGATGCCATTATTGGCGATGATGCCGACCGGCATGCCGTGGATGCGGGCAAAACCGGTGACCAGCGTCGTGCCGTAGAGTCGCTTGAACTCGTCAAATTCGGAGCCGTCGACGAGCCGGGCGATGACCTCGCGGATGTCGTATTGCTTCTTCAGGTCGGTCGGCACCACGGCCTCGAGCTCGGCGGGGTCGTAGAGTGGCTCCCTCGGCTCGGCGATGTCGATATCGGGACGCTTGACGCTGTTCAGGTTGGCAGCGATGCGGCGCGCAATCGCGAGCGCATGGGTGTCGTCGCCGGCATAATGGTCGGCGACGCCGGACAGCCTCGCATGGACCTCGTCCGACATCGCCGGCACATAGGCGCCGCCGGCCGTGCAGGAGCCCATGACGACGGCGATCTGCGGAATCCCCTCCGCCGAGAGCGTCGCCTGATTGTAGAAGATCCGGCCGAAATGCTCGCGATCGGGGAAGACATCGGTMTGGTGTGGCAGGTTGGCACCGCCGGAATCGACGAGGTAGACGCAAGGCAGCCGGTTCTCGCGTGCGATCTCCTGCGCCCGCAGATGCTTCTTCACCGTCATCGGGTAATAGGTGCCACCCTTGATGGTGGCGTCGTTGCAGACGACCATCACCTCGCGGCCGGCAACGCGACCGATCCCGGCGATCATGCCTGCGCCGTGGATCTCCTTGTCATACATCTCGAAGGCGGCCAGCGCCCCGATCTCGAGGAAGGGCGAGCCCGGATCGAGCAGGCGCAGCACCCGCTCCCGCGGCAGCAGTTTTCCACGAGCGGTATGGCGCTCCCGCGACTTGGCATTGCCGCCGAGCGCAGCGGCCGCGCGGTGCCGGGCCAGCTCGGCACGCAGGCCGTCCCAGGCCTCGGCGTTGGCGCGCGTCTCGGCCGAGTTGAGATCGACCTTGCTCTCGATGACCGCCACGGCACGCTCCCTTAAGCGAAGAAGTCCTCGCCGGGTTATGGCGCGCCACGCGAAAAACGCCAACCGGCGCGGATGCGCAGGGGCGCGAGCGCAAATCCGCCCGCTCTCAGCGCGCCACCGCAGGGGCAGCCACGGCGCCGATCGCGCCCCCCGCAACCGCTCCGATCGGCCCGCCGATAAGGGCCCCCGTGCCGGCGCCCGCAGCCGCGCCGGCGATGATCTTGTCGTTGGTGGTGCAGGCACCCAGCACGACCGCGCAGGCGGCCGCGAACATCACTGTCCGGATCATCTTCGTCCCCGTTTCCGATTCATCCCACCGCGGGAGGTTGGCCGGCTTTGGTCAACGGATGGTGAACGAAGGATGAAGAGCCTTAGTCGAGGCTCAGGCGAGAACGGTTGCCCCGAAGATCCTCTCGAACTCGGCACGCAGCATCGAATCGACCTCCGGAAGCGTCACCGGCAACCCGAGATCGACCAGCGAGGTCACGCCCTGGTCACTGACGCCGCAGGGCACGATTCCCCCGAAATGCGACAGCTCCGGCTCGACATTCAGCGAGATGCCGTGGAACGAAACCCAGCGCCGGACGCGGATGCCGATGGCGGCGATCTTGTCCTCGCTATCCGCTCCTTTCTCGGGCCSGCGCACCCAGACGCCGACACGGTCCTCGCGCCGCTCGCCGCGGACATTGAAGCGCTCAAGCGTGCCGATCAGCCAGGCTTCGAGGGCGGCAACGAATCGCCGGAGGTCGGGATCGCGACGCTTCAGGTCGAGCATGACATAGGCCACCCGCTGGCCGGGACCGTGATAAGTGAACTGCCCGCCCCTGCCGCTCTGATGCACCGGAAAGCGTTCGGGCTCGATCAGATCGGCCTCGCGGGCCGAGGTGCCGGCGGTATAGAGCGGCGGATGCTCGATGAGCCAGACGCGCTCGCGGGCCTTGCCGTCCGCGATCAGCGCCGCGCGCGCGTCCATCTCGGCGACAGCTTCGTCATAGCCGACAAGCCCCCCGGCATGGACCCATTCGACGGGCTCGGAGCCCGGCTGCGGCAGGAATGAAACCGCAAGCGTCTCACGTGTCTTCACGGTGCATTAACTCTGTTTGTTCAACGATCGCTAACCGGCTACCGCCTGTCGCCGGCAGGCTCATGCGCCGAAGCCGGCCGGCAGGCAAGTTTCGTTGGTTGAATTCGCAAGTAGGGTTTCGGAGGCAGGACTTGAAGGCCGATCTCGATCTCGTTTCGGTAGAGCTCACCGTGGTTCTGGGCTCGACTCAGATGCCGATCTACAAATTGCTGCGCATGGGCCGCGGTGCGATCATCGAGCTCAACGCCACCGAGAACGACGAAGTCCAGATTCTCGCCAACAATCACCCGTTCGCCCGCGGCAACGTCGTGGTCAGCGGTTCGCGCATCTCTGTCGAGATCACCGAGCTCCTGAAGCGCCCCACGGTCTTCAGCGCGCAGACCATTGCCGAGGCCGCCTGAAAAGGATTTCAAAGTTTTCCACACAACGAGCTTGTCGCGGCGGATTCGATTTGTTAGACCCGCGCCGCTCCGGAGTTCACCGCCTCACCGCGGTTTTCTCTTAGCCGCTGCGGTCATGGCGGAATTGGTAGACGCACTACCTTGAGGTGGTAGCGGGGAGACCCGTGGAGGTTCGAGTCCTCTTGACCGCACCAAATTCAGGCTGATGCCTTGAAACGGCGACCCTCGCGGGTCGCCGTTTTGGTTTTCGGCCCTGCCGGCCATGAAACGTGAGGTCGCCGCGGCGCGTTGCCAGCACAGTCCACGGCTGACACAAGAGGCCCTTCCCTCGAATCCAAGCCCTTTCCTCAAATCGTGGAGTCGGACCGATGGTCGAAGCCGAAAACGCTCCCGACGAATCCGCCACCCGCAGGATTCGCGACGAGGATGGCGCGATTGATCCCGCGCTGGTCGAACAGGTCTCGCAGGCCGTCCTGCTCTCGGACGTCACGACGTTGCGCGGCATCGTTGCCGACATGCACGAGGCCGATCTCGGCGCATTGCTGGAAGCCCTCGACGCCGACGAACGCCCGCGCCTGATCTCGCTGCTCGGCTCCTATTTCGACTTCACGGCGCTGACCGAAGTCGACGACACCGTTCGCGAGGAAATTCTCGAAGAGCTCTCGGCCGAGACCGTCGCGGAAGGCGTACGCGAACTCGACACTGACGACGCGGTCTACATTCTCGAGGACCTCAACGAGGCGGACAAGCAGGAGGTCCTCGACAAGCTCACGCCCTCCGAGCGCATCGCCCTGCAGCAGGGCCTGGATTATCCCGAGGACACGGCCGGCCGGCGCATGCAGAGCGAGGTCATCGCCGTGCCGCCCTTCTGGACCGTCGGCCAGACCATCGACTTCCTGCGCGACACCGCAGACCTGCCCGACCGATTCTTCGAAATATTCGTGGCCGACCCGGCCCATCATTTCGTCGGCACGGTGCGGCTGGACCGACTGCTGCGCAACCGGCGCCCCGTGGTGATTTCGCAGCTGCTGGAAGAGGACCGGCGGGTCGTCGAGGCGACCGACGAACTCGAGGACGTGGCGCGGCTGTTCCAGCGCTACAATCTTGTTGCGGCACCGGTGATCGATGCGACCGGTCGTCTCGTCGGCGTGCTGACCATCGACGATATCGTCGACGTCATCGAGGAAGCCGCGGACGAGGATGTGAAACAGCTMGGCGGCGTCAATCCCGACGAAGAGCTCTCGGACCCGGTCCGGAAGATCATCTGGAGCCGCTTCAGCTGGCTCTTCGTCAACCTGATGACCTCGTTTCTCGCCGCCGCGGTGATGAGCCTGTTTGAGAATCAGCTCGCAAAAGTCGTGGCGCTGGCGATCCTGGCGCCGATCGTAGCGAGCCAGGGCGGCAACGCCGCCACTCAAACCATGACGGTCGCTGTCCGCGCCCTGGCCACGCAGGAGCTTGGCGCCTGGAATCTGCGGCGCTTCTTCACCCGCGAACTGGTCGTCGGCCTCGTGAATGGCTTCGGCTTTGCCGTGATCACCGGCGCCATMGCCGCCGCCTGGTTCGGGAGCGCGGGCCTCGGCGCCGTCATCGCGATCGCGATGGTCGTCACCCTGATCTCGGCCGCCATTGCCGGCGTCCTCATTCCACTGGCACTCGACAAACTCGACATCGATCCGGCGATTGCGTCCGGAACCTTCGTCACGACGGTCACCGACGTGGTCGGCTTCTTCGCCTTTCTGGGGATCGCCACACTTCTGCTCGGCCTGGGGTGACGAAAGCAAAAACTTCGGTAACGTAAACCGGGCGTCAAGTTTTCTCCGCAATTCTCCGCGAGATGATCGCCCGTCGCATGTCCCGCCTCCGTTCAGCCCCATTTCTCGCCGTCGCCGTCGCCGCGCTCGCGGTCCTTGGCGGCTGCGTGGCGTTCGAGGGCCGATATCCGCAGAAGGGCGATGCCCGGCCGCATCCCGGCGTCGCGAGCGCCCTGAACTATGCCGTCCAGGGCATCGATATCTCGCGCTGGCAAGGCGAGATCGACTGGGCCGCGGTCAAGGGCGCCGGCACCCGCTTCGTCTACATGAAGGCGACGGAGGGCGGCGACCACATCGACCCCTCCTTTCTGCGCAACTGGGAAGGCGCGCGCCGGGCCGGCGTGCCGCGCGGAGCCTACCACTTCGTCTTCTGGTGCCGCCCCGCCCATGAGCAGGCAGTCTGGTTCAAGCAGCATATCCCGAACGACCCCGGCGCCTTGCCGCCGGTGCTCGATGTCGAGTGGAATGGCCATTCCAAGACCTGCCCGCAGAAGATCGACCGCTCGCTGGCACTGGAGAAGATCCAGCTGATGCTGACCGAGCTCGAGCAGCTCACCGGCAAGAAGCCGATCATCTATACCGACATCACCTTCCATAAGGACGTGCTGGAAGGGCAGTTCAACGAATATCCCTACTGGATCCGCTCGACGGCAGCGAAGCCCGAGACACGCTACGAGAACCGCCCCTGGGCCTTCTGGCAATTCACCACGACCGGCCGCGTGCCGGGCATCAGGGGCGATGTCGACCGCAACGCGTTCTTCGGCGACGAAGAGCAGTTCATCGGCTGGATCAACGGCGAGTTCGACATCGGCCGGAGGCAGTGGACCAAGCGGCGCGCCTCTCCGGCGCAACCCAGCCCCAGCATCGTCAATGATCCGGAATTCGAGCCTCCGGTCAGCCAGGCTCCGCCCGCCCCGGTCATACCCGGCGCGCTGCAGCCGGTGCCGTCCTCGCTGCAGATCGGCGGATAGCGGGCGCGCCGGTTAACCAACCCTGAAATCATCCGCTCGCATCCGAGCGAACGCTTACCGCGCCTTAACCACGACTGCCGCACCACTGTTTGCATGCAGGAGGGGCGGATGCCGGCGCGTATGAAGACCGATTACAAGGGACTGCGGTGCTTTCTTGCAGTTCTCGGCCTTGCACTCGGCTGCTCCGGCCCTGCCCTCGCGCTCTATCCCAAGAAGGGCGACGCCTCGCCCCATCACGGCGTCCGCGATGCACGCCGCCAGGCTATCCAGGGCATCGACATTTCGCGCTGGCAGGGCGAGATCGACTGGGCCAAGGTCAAGGATGCCGGCACCCGCTTTGCCTTCATCAAGGCGACCGAGGGCGGCGACCACCTCGACCCCAATTTCCGCAAGAACTGGGAGGGGGCGAAGAAGGCCGGCGTAGCGCGCGGTGCCTACCATTTCGTCTATTGGTGCCGCCCGGCCAAGGATCAGGTGCGCTGGTTCAAGCGGCATATCCCGAAGGACCCGGATGCCCTGCCGCCTGTGCTCGATGTCGAATGGAACGGCGAGTCGGAGAGCTGCGGCAAGAAGATCCCGCGCGAGAAGGCGCTGGCCAAGATCAGCGAGATGCTGAAGGGCCTGCAGGAACACACTGGCAAGAAGCCGATCATCTATACCGACATCACCTTCCACGAGGATGTGCTGGAAGGCGAGTTCAACGATCATCCCTACTGGCTGCGCTCAACCGCGGCCCCACTGCGCCATCGCTATGAGCGTAGCAAATGGGAATTCTGGCAGTTCACCACCACAGGACGCGTGCCCGGCATAACCKGCGATGTCGACCGCAACGCGTTCTTCGGGTCCGAGCGGGAATTCGCAGCCTGGCGCGAGGGCCGTTTCGACATCGGCGCCCGGAAGTGGCGGGGTGGCGAGCCGAAGGTTGCCGGCAACCGCGCACCTGCGACATCGGCCGGCTCCAAGGCGCCGCAGGCTGCCGGAGGCGCGACGCTCAAGATGCTGCCTCCCGCGCGCGTCCCGGGCAAGGCGACCGCCAACCGTGATCCACAAGTGACCGGCTCTCTCGCCCGCGATTGACTTTGCGGCACCCGCTGCGCTGTCACGAAGCTGTCATGAGACGCGCGCCCTGATCCCGGGCAGCGCAACCTCTGATGAGAAATCGCCCGCCAGGGCGTGGCCGGAATGCTCCATGATCTGCAATCCCGGGCCGGGTTCGTCTGGGTCTACCATTTTGATTCCGACGGCCGTGCGCATCTCCTTCCTCGCCGCGAGATGCCCGACCTTGCCCTCCCCGAGGCCGAGTTCGTCTGGATCCATCTCGATCTCGTGCATGGCCGCGCCAAGCAATGGGTCGCCGATTGCACCGCTCTGCCCGCCGAGGCGCAGACCCTGTTCCTGACCCAGGACGATCACCAGCGCCTCCATCACAATCGTGACTTCGCCTGGGGCATTACCTTCGACCAGATCCGCGAGGTCGACAGCCCCGCCGACGAGATGGGCATGCTGCACTGGATCATCGCCGACCGGTTTCTGCTGACAGGTCGGAGACAGGCCATGCAGGCAACGCGCCTGACGCGCGACGCCTTGGAGGCCGGCTACCGGGCGAGCTCGCCGGTGATGCTGTTCGAGCGCATCATCGAGTTCGTCATCGAGGATGTGGCCGAAGCGGTGATGCAGCTGACAGAGGACACCGACTCGATCGAGGACCATGTCATCGACGAGCGCGTCAGCGACGAGGCGCGCCGGTTAGGGTTGATCCGCCGGCGGACGGTGAGGCTGCACCGCCAGCTCAACGGCCTGCACCAGCTCTTCCGTCGCTTCTCCGAAAATGCCTCGACACGGGCTGCGCCGGAGACCGTGAAGAGCGCCGCCAGCCGCCTGCTGCAGCGCGTCGACACCATGCTGACCGACGTCCAGATCGTGCAGCAGCGCGCCCGCCTGCTGCAGGACGAGATTGCCTCGCGCCTGACCGCCCAGACCAACAGCCATCTCTATGTGCTCTCGATCCTGACCGCGACGCTGATGCCGGCGACGCTGATCACCGGCCTGTTCGGCGTCAACACCAAGRGCCTGCCCTTCCTCGAGAACGAATGGGGCTTTGTCTATGTCGTGATCCTGTGCGCCCTGGCAGCGCTCAGCGTGTATCTACTGCTCAAGCGCCGCGACATGATCCACTGAGCCCGGGCGGGCTCCTGATGCATCACAGCGCGGCGATGCGCGGGTTCCTCGACGGTGACATGGGACAGCATCGGCAACCCGGCGAGCAGTGCCTTGTAGGCTGCGGGCGGCTTCGGATCAGTGGCCACGACCGAGACGATCGCCGAGCAATGCCCTGGCCCAACCTGCCAGAGATGCAGGTCGGCAACCTCTGCGCCCTCGGCGGTGAGTCGCGCCTCGATGCCGGCGGCGAGAGCCTTGTCGGGCACAGTATCGAGCAGCACCGCTCCCGAGGCGCGCAGCAATCCGAACKACCAATGCGCGATCACCAGCGCGCCGACGATGCCCACCGCCGGGTCGAGCCAGACCCAGCCATAGAGGCTGCCGCCGAGCAGCGCGACGATGGCAAGCACGGAGGTGAAGGCATCCGCCAGCACATGCAGATAGGCCGCCTGGAGATTATGATCCCGCCCACTCCCGGCGTGGTGGTCATGATGGTGATTGTGGTCCGCGCCACCATGCGCATGATGGTGATGGTCATGGTGATGCGCAGGGCCATGGTCATGTCCGTGTTCGCCCTTCAGCAACCAGGCGCTGGCGAGATTGACCGCAAGGCCCAGAACCGCGACGGCAATCGCCTGCCCGAAGACGATCGGCACCGGCTGGACAAGCCGCATCACCGATTCCCAACCGATGAACAGGGCGACCAGCGCCAGGACGAGCGCGCTCGCGAAGGCTGCGAGGTCGCCGAGCTTGCCGGTGCCGAAGCTGAAGCGTGGGTCGCGGGCGTGGCGCCGCGCGAAGCGATAGGCGAGAGCCGCGATCAGCAGCGCCGCCGCATGGGTCGACATGTGCCAGCCATCGGCGACGAGCGCCATCGAGCCGAACAGCGTGCCGGCGGCGATCTCGCCGACCATCATCGTCATGGTCAGCGCAATGACGATCCAGGTGCGCCGCTCGTTCTCCTGGTGGTCTGCGCCGAGGAAGACATGGTCGTGACGCGGCGCCAGGCTGGCCAGTTCGGACATCGCTGGAACTCCCGTTGGATCAAAGATACTTGGTCAGCGCCTTCAGGCTCTCGATCGAGCGCCGCGTCTCGGGCGTCTGCGTGCCTGTCGTCTCGAACAGGTGATGGTCGATATGGTCGAAGATCAGCAGCATCTTGACCTTCTCCAGCGCCTTTTCGACCGCCTGGAGCTGCTGCACCACCTCTGGCACCTCGCGCCCTCCCGCGAGCATCTTCACGACGGTGTCGAGATGGCCCTGCGCCCGGTGCAGCCGCTTGACGATATCGGGATCATGTGCGTGGCTCATGCTCACATCCTATCCAGGGGATAGGATGTGTAAACCGAGTGTCGGCGCTCCCGCCCCCTCTCGGTCGCCGGCTGCAAGTGGCATGGCAGATCACCCGCCGGTGTGGCCACGCCCATCCGGGAGATCGCGCTGGAACAGCCTGACAGGGCCACAAAGCGCGCTATAACGCTGCAAAGCCGTGCCCGATGCGCGGCGTCTTCCGGGAGGCCACCATGCTCGCCAACGCCCCGCGCCCGTTCAATTTCGATCTCGGCGAGACCGCCGACGCGATCCGCGACACCGTCCACGCCTTCGCGCAGGAGAAGATCGCGCCGCGCGCCGAGGAGATCGACCGCTCAAACCAGTTTCCGCGTGACCTCTGGCCCGAGATGGGGGCCCTCGGCCTGCATGGCATCACGGTCGGAGAAGAGGATGGGGGCGCAGGCCTCGGCTATCTCGAGCATGTCGTGGCGATCGAGGAGGTCAGCCGGGCCTCCGCCTCGGTCGGCCTGAGCTACGGGGCCCATTCGAATCTGTGCGTCAACCAGATCGCCCGCAACGGCAATGCTGCGCAGAAGGCGAAGTACCTGCCAAAGCTGATCTCGGGCGAGCATGTCGGATCGCTCGCGATGTCCGAGCCCGGCGCCGGCTCGGACGTGGTCTCGATGAAGACACGGGCCGAGAAGAAGGGCGACCGCTACGTCMTCAMCGGCAACAAGATGTGGATCACCAACGGCCCGATCGCCGARACGCTGGTSGTCTACGCCAAGACCGACCCCGCCGCCGGCGCGAAGGGCATCACCGCCTTCCTGATCGAGAAGGGCATGAAGGGCTTTTCGACCGCCCAGAAGCTCGACAAGCTCGGCATGCGCGGTTCGGACACCTGCGAGCTCGTCTTCGAGGAGTGCGAGGTCCCGGAGGAAAACGTGCTCGGCCAGGTCGGGCGCGGCGTTAACGTGCTGATGTCGGGGCTCGACTATGAGCGCGTCGTGCTCTCGGCCGGGCCCCTCGGCATCATGCAGGCGGCCATGGACGTGGTCATGCCCTATATCCACGAGCGCAAGCAGTTCGGCCAGTCGATCGGCGAATTCCAGCTCGTCCAGGGCAAGGTCGCCGACATGTATGTGATGATGAATGCCTGCAGGGCCTATGTGTATGCCGTCGCCAAGGCCTGCGACCGCGGCGAGACCACGCGAGAGGATGCCGCCGGCGCCATCCTGATCGCGGCCGAGAAGGCGACGCAGATCGCGCTCGACGCCATCCAGCTTCTGGGCGGCAACGGCTATATCAACGATTATCCGACCGGCCGCCTGCTCCGCGATGCAAAGCTCTACGAGATCGGGGCCGGCACCAGCGAGATCCGCCGTATGCTGATCGGCCGCGAGCTGTTCCAGAAGACGAAATAGGCCAGTGCCCCTCTATTTCGCCTATGGTCTGAATATGGACATCGCCGGGATGGCCAAGCGCTGTCCCGGTTCGAAGCCACTCGGTCTCGCGCGCCTGCCGCGCCATCGTTTCATCGTGACGAGCGATGGCTATGCCTCGGCTGTTCGCGATCCGCGCGAAACCGTCCATGGCGTGCTCTGGGACTGCTCGCTCGGCGACATCCGCGCACTCGACAAGTTCGAGGACATCGCCAGCGGTCTCTATGTGAAGATCAGCCAGCCGGTCATCGTCGAGGGCGGCGCCAAGCGGGCCCTGGTCTATGTCGGCCGCAGCGGCACGCTCGGAAAGCCGCGCCCCGGCTATATGGAAACCGTCATCGCGAGCGCCAAACACTGGGCGTTGCCAGAGACTTACGTCACAGGCCTGAATCGGTTTCTGACCAAACCGAATCTCGACATGAAGTCGTTGAATCCAGATGTGAGCGCGGAGCTTCCGCCCGGCCCCGTCGCGGGTGTCCGGCCGCGGGCCCTGGCTCCGAAATAGGTCGCCCGGAACCTCCACGTCTTGTCCCCCCGGAGACGAAGACGCGTATGGCCGGGACAAGCCCGACCATACGCAAAGGGCGCTCCGCAGGTAGTCTGGCGGCTCAATGCATCGGCCCGAAAAGTGGATTGCGGTTTTCGGGAAAGCCGATGCAATGACAGATGGTTAGATCATCGGACCGGATACGATATCCGGTCCGATGATCTATGCCGCCAGCCCCTTCGCCAGTTCGCTGACCTGCTTCTCGAACAGCGCGCGATAGGCGCCGTTCTCGCGGGTCAGCAGCGCCTCGTGGCTGCCTTCTTCGACCACCCTGCCGCGATCGAAGACCAGGATGCGGTCCATCGCCCGCACCGTCGAAAGCCGGTGCGCAATGACGATGGTAGTGCGCCCCTGCATCAGGCGCTCCATCGCCTCCTGGATCAGCGCCTCCGATTCCGAATCGAGGCTCGAGGTCGCCTCGTCCAGGATCAGGATCGGCGCATCGGCCAGGAAGGCACGCGCGAGCGCAACACGCTGGCGCTCGCCACCCGAGAGCTTGACGCCACGCTCGCCGACCAGCGTCGCGTAGCCCTTGGGCAGGCGCATGATGAAGTCATGCGCGTTGGCGAGCTTCGCCGCCTGGACAATCCGGGCCATCGAGGCGCCCGGCTTGGCATAGGCGATGTTCYCCGCCAGCGAGCGGTGGAACAGCACCGGCTCCTGTTGCACGATGGCGATCTGCGCCCGCAGGGAGGTCTGCGTCACATCAGCGATGTCGCGCCCGTCGATGGCGATGCGCCCCCCGGAGACGTCGTAGAGACGCTGAACCAGCTTGACGAAGGTCGTCTTGCCGGAGCCGGAGCGCCCGACCAGACCGACCTTCTCGCCGGCCCGGATCGTCAGCGAGAAATCGCGATAGAGCGGCTCGACATGGCCTCCGTAATGGAAGGTCACCTGCTCGAAGGCGATCTCGCCCGCCGGCACCACCATGTCGGTCGCTCCCTTGCGATCGGGCACCCCATAGGGATGGGCATGCATGGCGACGAGTTCCTCCATGTCGTTCACCGAACGCTGGAGGTTGTGCACGTGCTGGCCGACATCGCGCAGATAGCCGTGAACGACCGCGTACGAGGTCAGCACGAAGGCGACGTCGCCCGGCGTGGCCTGGCCGTTGGCCCAGAGCCAGATGACCAGGCCGATGACCGCGGCGCGAAGCGCCAGCAGGACGATCTGCTGGGCCGTGCCCGAGGTCGTGCCGCGCACCCATGTCCGGCGGGTCCTGAGCGCCCATTTTGCCAGGACACCCGCCAAGCGACCGTCCTCGCGCAGCTCGGCGCCATAGGCCTTGACCACCGGATTGCAGGAGATCGCATCAGCCAATGCACCGCCGACACGCGTGTCCCAGCTATTGGCGAGCCGCGCAGCGGGCGCGACATAGCTGAGCGACAGCGCGATCGTGACACCGACATAGATCACCGAGCCAAGGAAGACGACGAGGCCCATCGCCGGCCAATGCCATGCCAACAGTGCCGTCGTGCCCACCAGCACGACCAGCGACGGCAACAGCGCGATCAGGACCGTGTCGGTCAGCAGGTCGAGGGCMCACATCCCGCGGGTGATCTTGCGCACCGTCGAACCGGCAAAGTTGTTGGCGTGCCAATCGGTCGAGAAGCGTTGCAGGCGTGCGAACGCCTCCTGCGCCGTCTCGCTCATGGTGCGCAACGTCATGCCGGTGATGCCGATGAAACCGAGATGCCGGAACAGCACGCTGACCGCTCCGAGTGCGAGCATCGCGCCCAGCGCCCATAGCGCCGCATCGAGTGCGCTGGCGCCCTCGCCCGCCACCGCATCGACGAGGCGGCCGGCATAAAGCGGCATGAACAGGTCCGCGGCAGTCGCCGCCATCATGGCCCCGGCCACGCCGAGAACCGGCCCTGGTCGGCGCGCCCAGTGCCGGAATGTGAAGCCGAGAACGGCCCGGAACGGCTCCTGCCGCCCGGTTGAGGATTGAAGAGACATAGAAATCATTCGGCGCCGCGCGGGAGCCGACTCC